>CAYHTH010000054.1:0-6050 GCA_964359525.1 uncultured Methanosarcinales archaeon
TTGGCTGCAGATTCAACAGGAACTTTCAAAGTAAGCAGCGATAACATTGCCTTTACAAACATTGTAATTGCTGTTGCAAACGCAGTGTCAAATCCAACTGTGGGAGTCAGCAGCTTAACCTCAAATCCACAATCAAGCGCCCCATCAGACAAGGTTTACCAATACTTAGAGATAACCCATACAAACATTGCAGACAGCGATATTTCAAAGGCTACAATCAGCTTCAAAGTGCCGAAATCATGGCTTACTGCGAATAATGTTGCGGAAGGGGATGTAGCGCTTTACAGGTACAACAGCGGGCAATGGAATGCGTTGTCGACAACAAGGGCAAGCTCTGATGCAGGTAATGTATGGTTTGAAGCCGTAACACCTGGATTCAGCGATTATGCAATAGGCGGCAAGTCAGGAGCTGGTGCATTTGCAATAATAGATATGATAAGGGACTTTTATGCGGGAACATCAACGTTAACAGCATTTGATGTAATTGACAAGATAAGGGCATTTTACGGTGGTTGAACATGAGAAAAATAATGATATTTTTGGTTATTTTTGCCTTGATGGCATCAACAGTCTTAGCAGGCACTGTGACTAGAAACATGCCTTCAAGAATACAGCCAGGCCAGACTTTGACAGTCATATTAGATATTAGCGCAACGCCAGGCCAATTATTCACACTTGAAGATGTAATACCAGCTGGACTAAGCATTAAGGAATGGACCGTTAATGGCGCTCAGGAATCCAAAGATCAGGTCAGCACAAGAACCAAAGACAACAGATTTGGATGGTCCTTTACACCAACTGGAAGCAGCGCTTCTGTTGAATACAAGATAGATTTGCCAAATACTGAATCATCATACACATTCGGCAAGGTTGTATGGTTTGATCCAAGCGGTCAGGGTTCGGAATCTTCCACACCAACATTGACTGTAGCTGTAATAAGATGTGGGGATGGGGTATGCGAAGGCAGCGAAAACTCAGATAATTGCGTGCAGGATTGCCCAAAACCAACTGCACCAGCGCCACAGGCGCAACCGCAAGCAGCTGCACAGAAGACTGGATTAAGCAGCACTGCATTGGCTGTCATAGTTGTTGTTATAATAGTTATATTGGCAGCAATTGGCTTTGTGATGTGGCAGAAGAAGAAGTCTCAGACTTAATTCAATTTCTTTTATCTTTTTATTTATTTTGATTTGAATTCATCATTGCTGTTTCACATTTCAGCTTCAAACCCTATTTCTGCTATTTTATGAATGCTCGTTTTATTGATTCAGTAACTATTTCGAATATTTTTGTGTATTCCTCAGCAACTTGTATAATTTTTTTCTTGCCTTCATTCATTTTGTTTTTGTAAATTAAGTGATAAGCTGCTTCCATAATCTTTTTCACTCTTAGCAGCTCTTTGTACAATTTCTCATACCCTGTTTGATGGGTTTTAATAAATTCCATTTTGAAAACTTTGACCATCAACCCAAAAAATGTAAATCTAAAATATTTGAAGTGCTTGATTTTTGGATTCAGATAAGACAAATCCAGATTCTCACATATATTTTTCAATATTCCAAGAAGTTCATTTGAGGCATAACTCTGCATCATAAAAACTTCCAAATACTCGTCTGTTTTTGTCTTCTTGCTCATTTTATAAACTGCGTGAACAAAATGTAAAGTGCTGTCTCTACAATTGCAATTATAATTATAGTCATAAAAGTTGCATTTTGGATACTTAGCCTTAATTTTAGTTTGGTTGTCAAACTTACGATACTGGTGCATTGTAGTAAGAAATATTTGTATCCAGAATAAAGCCCCAAATACAATGGCTATTGGTATTGTTATAAACAATATATTTTCCATTTTCTAAAATAACAGAAGTCATCAGCTGAAGCAATTTAGGCATTGGCCAAGGCATACCTCATTGCCTTTAAATGCTCTACTTTGAGTAAGTATAAAAAGTTTTCTGAATTTTTAGCAATTGCATGGATTTTTTTCAATTAAGAAAAAAGAATATTTGTAAATTGGAAAATTTGGGTAAAGCGAAGCCATTAACTTTTGTTAAAGAAAAATAAAAAAGAAATAGAATAATTATTCTATCCTTGTTGTAACCTGGCCTTGATTAACGTGCGTAACCTGCGTGTCTATGTTCGTGTATGATATGTTAACGTTTCCGCTGTATTTTGAGCCAGAATTGGTGCAAGTTATGAAGTTATAAGTTGCTGTTCCGCCGTTTGAAAGCGTACCCTGGCTTCCAAGCGCAGTGCATTGGTCAGCTTTAACAGCATCAACAGTTAAATCATAACCCAATGAGTTTTTTACATATATAGTTAGTGTAGTAGCAGTTGCTTTATGGTCCAGGCAGGCTATTCCTGACTGAAGAGTACATCTGGACGGCAGAAATCTCTCCGGGCTTAAAACACCGAAATAAGCAAGAGCTCCTATGGCAACAAGAACAACCAATATCGCCCAACCATAAGTCATGATAAACTCAAGGGCTGCTTGGGATTTCCTGTTCGTCATCTAATTCACCTCTCTTTATAATTTAATATAATTTTTATTCAACGTTGGTATTTAAATTACCTCGCGCTGTTTTTGACATATTTGCTTCTTTTTCAGTATACCCGATTGTTATGTCTCCTTTAAATCTGTCTTTTACAACACCGTTATCGCAAGCGCCGCCTATTACAAATTTCTTATCTGTTCCAGATAGCATCGTATCGCTAAATGTGCTGCTGCAGCTGCCTACAGAAATACTGTCAATAATTATAGTTTTCCCCTTATTCTGTGCAATCAGCAGGGTTACTTGGGTTGGCTCTACTTTATTGCTAATGCATGCCAGACCAGGCTCTAGCACACACTTGTCACCTAGAAATTTTTCCGGGCTTAAAACACCAAAATATGCTAAAGCAGCAATCGCTGCAAGAACAACCAGTATTGCCCAACCATAAGTCATTAAGAACTCCATGGCCGCCTGTGATTTTCTATATTTAATTGGAGCAGAAATACTCATTCTTTCACCTCATTTTATTAATTTTGACCAATCTAAATTAACTTGTTAAATTCAATTGAATAACTAATATTTAAATCTGTCGAAAAATTATATATGGTACAACTTCATAAGACCGCATGTGACTTTCGGATAGCAACATGGATCGGCTTTTTTATTTTGTCAGTTGGGAAGGGTTGATTAACTGGGCAGTAAGCTGTTAATTTTATTTTAATTTATTTGACATTTCTATAATTTTCTTAATGTTTGTGAGAACATAAATTAATGATATAGCGAATATGAAATATAGGTAGATATCTAACTCTAAAGGATAA
The DNA here is from genome assembly GCA_964359525.1 of uncultured Methanosarcinales archaeon. Taxonomy (GTDB): domain Archaea; phylum Nanobdellota; class Nanobdellia; order Woesearchaeales; family GW2011-AR4. Next base: position 3,310 of record CAYHTH010000054.1, read on the forward strand.
ATCCATTTTTGAATAAGATAACCCCAAATAAATCCATTAATAAGAAAAAAGACACAGCATATTATCAACCATCTTTGTAACTTCATTTAAGTGCTCTAGTTAATCTCATTATTAAAACTTTACTTAACTAATCCCTTAGACTTTACAATGTACGAAAAGTACCCTCATTTTTCTGGGATTCATATCAGACAATTTAATTTTTTTCTATTTAAATTTTTGGGAATGCTGGCAGAACTGAAATTATTTAATTTTGGCATCAAATTTTTACTAAAAAAACGAGCTGATGAGCTTGCCTCCGAGGACTCTGGCTACTGCAAACAAAATTAAAGATACTGCAATAAAAATAGGTATATACTTAATTCCTGATTGAATGTTGCCTTTTTTGATTGTAGACACCATCATTGCAGAAAACAATGAGGTTACCATCAGGGATACAGATGCAAAAATTGTGAAATCAGATTGGGTGACGCCAGTTCCAGAAAAAGTTAATGGTATGCCGGATGTGGCAGCGGCAATTGTTGCGCCTCCGAGCGCAGTGCCCAAACTTGAAACAACCTGTATCAAAACTCCGGACAAAGCGAAAAGAATAGGGCCGGCAACAACAGTCGCAAAACTTATGAAAATGACATAAGTTGTAACGTTTGCCGACATTTCCTTTAGCATGGATTTTTGCTGCTGTATATCGAGCGCAATCCTGTTAAGAAGCTCTCCGATTTCACCGCCTGCCTCAATACCCTCATTAATCATGCTTACTACCCTTTTTAACAGAGTTGAGTCATACCTTGACGCAAATTTTTCCAGGGACTCTTTAAGGTCAGCGCCGCCCATTGTTTCTTTTGCAATTGCTTCGATTTCTTTTGCAAGAACGCCGAACCTTGGGCGGACGGCATACCACAAAGCCCTGTCGATTGTCATGCCTGCATTAATGTTTGATGCGGCAAGCTGAAGGAAATCCGGCAGCACCTCTTCGATATCAACTTTTCTTTTGAAAATCTTCAAGTCAACTGCAAGATAGAACATAACCCAGAATGCCACTATAAGAAGCACAAAAACCAAAATCCAGAGTATAACCATGGAAGCAACTATTGCGCCCCATCCAATTCCGTAAGACACTGAAAAATAATAAATAAGGAAAGCTGATATGAGCAGATTTATTGCAATTGCTGTGTTGAAGAAAATCCTGTGCAGCTTTTGGGTGTTTATTTCAATACCTGCCCTTTCAATGTACTGCTTTAATTTTTGTTTTCTTTCCTGGGATTTCTGTTTTTTTTCCTGCTGTTTCTTGAATTTTTTCTTAAAGAATTCAATCCTTCCCTCTGGCTGAACCTGCACCGTTTTCTTTTTAAAAAGATTTTTTAGATTAAACATTTTCAAAATTCTATAGCTGGCCTTGAGAATTTTACCATTGCTATGAACATGAACTGCACGAATCCGAGGAAAGCTGTCAGGGAAAGGAGTATAGTAAGGCTTAGCTGGAATTGGATAAAAGAAGAAAGTATAATCAGCATAGTCACGCCAAGCGACGGCAGTATGACTGCAATTATCATATAAAACATTGCCAATGGGTTAAGCTTTTTGCCGTATTTATTCACTTCATTCATCTGGTCTTTTGTAACCTGATCCATCACCGAGTAAAGGGATTTTGCAATATCCGAGCCTGTCCTTATGGAGTTCATAACCTGCCAAAATATTTTTCTCAAGTCGTTTGAGGGAATAAACTCAACTGCGTCATTCAATGCGTCTTCCATGCTTGTTCCAAGGTCAATTTTGTCAGTTATCTCCTTAAAATACTTTCCAACTACCGGGAAATTTTTTGACAAATTAACCATTGCATTATACAGCGGAACTCCGGACTCAAGCTCAATTATCATAAATCTTCCCGCAAAAACAATTTCCTTGCTGATTTCCTTTTCCTTTTTTGATATTTTCAAATCAGGAAGCTTGAATATGTAGAAAAACATGACAATAAACACTATCGGCACAAATACAAATGCGAAACCCTTGAGTACATTATATTTTGCAAGCACAAGGAACAGTGCAACAACCAAACCAGTTGTCATGTAAAAAGCAGAAATAAATGTTTTTCTTATGAAATCTTCAGGCTTGTCATCCATCCCGGCCTCCTTTAGCTTAAGCTTAAGGCCTGGGGCAGTTTTTGAGATTCTCTGGAATAATGTGTTTAAAAATCCTGCTTTTATTTTAATCACCCCAACCCTTTGCGAAAGCGTTGATGGAAAGCATGCAATGAGGAACATAAAGTTCCTCGGAACGATTGTGACTCATTTTAATCACCCAAAGGCTTGTTTTTCTTTACGTAATCCATTAAGACGTCCTTATTTGTATAATACTCTGCCATGACTCTTCCAACAGTATCCACGGCGTCTATTTTGTTTTTAACAATCCATTTCAGGACTGCAGCCTTTTCATTTAACGACTTGTTCAGCTCGTTTCTTGTATATCCGGTGAACATCTCTATTGTACTGAGCAATACTTTTGAGTTTGCAACTTTTTTCAAAATTCCTTTTCTGATATCCAGCTGTATAAGGATATTTGACGTCGCATCTGGAAGAATCTCAGCAATTTGGAATGTTTTTCTTGTTCCAGTCCTTCTGTTTCTGTACTGCACGACAATCATTGAAATGGCCGGCAGCATTGTTCTTGGTATTTCAATCGGCGGATTTGTCAATCTTGTTATTGTTTCAGCAGCGTCGTTTGCGTGAACTGTCGCATAGACTGAATGT
>CAYHTH010000055.1:0-6004 GCA_964359525.1 uncultured Methanosarcinales archaeon
CCATATAAGAAAAGATTTATATATAAGTAATTCAATTTAAAAGCATCAAAAATTTTGCAATTCGATAGGTAATCAAGTCTTTTATACGTAAAAAAAGGTGCGTTCATGAGAAAAATAACACAATTCTTTATTCTTGTTTCCATATTTTTGCTGGTTATTAACCTGGCTTATGCAAGCTCTTTTGATATCAATGCAACCCCGGTCAAGGACAAAATTGTTGTTGATGATGTGGCGCTCTTTGATATAAGCATACAAAATAATTTGGCCACTCCTGAAGAATTTACAATCAAGAAAACAGGATATCCTTTCTGGGACATGTATACCAAGCCATTGCAGAATCCAATAACTGTAATTGTTCCTGCAAACAGCAACGTGATTGTGCCGCTTTATGTTGCGCCGCTCCACATTACTTCTGTTGACACTTACACTTTGGATGTGGGCGTTGTGCTTGAGCGATTGAGGGAAGAGCAAAAAGTTCCAGTCATCGTCGCGATAATATCCACTGAACCGTTAATTGGCGGCTACATTCCGACTGTGCTGGCAACTGCGAGCGTAGTGCCGGAAAGCATTGACCCAAGAAATGAGTTCACAATAAGAATTAAATTAAATAATCAAAACGTAATTAACTACACAAACCTGACGGTAAGACTTGAAAGCAGCCTAGTTAATGACGAGCTGTATTATTATCTTGATCCTAAGGAAGAAAAAACACTTGAAATCAGGAAAAAGCTTGATTCAATGACGCTTCCCCAGCAGGACAGGCTTACTGTGACAGTTCTGAAGGGAGACAGAGTAATTGTCAATCCAACTGAAGCAGAATTCAGCGTGGCTGAGTACGTTGTAAAAGAAGATTTGAAGAGAGAAGAGTTATTGCTAAGGACGAAAAGCGGAATAAAAATATCATCCAACAATCCGGATTATAAAGGAATTACAAAAATTGAAACTTCTCCGATAAAGAATCTGTTCCTGACCACGAGTCCAAGAGCAAGAACCGTCAAAGAAAATGACAGGTACTATCTTGTTTGGGACATCAGCCTAGGCAGCGACCGCTCAATGTCTGTGTATGTAACTGAAAATTACAGGCCTTTGGTTGTTATAATTGCACTGATAATCGTTGCTATAGTTCTTTACTTCCTTTTCAGAAGCCCTCTTGTCGTGAGAAAAAGCATTGCGAACGTCGGCATGAGCGATGGCGGGGTTTCAGAGGCAAAAGTTGTTGTAAGGGTCAAGAACAGAAGTGCGAAACCGATTGCAAACATTGAAGTCATGGACAATTTACCCCACATTGCAAACGTTGAGAAAGAATTGGCGATAGGCTCAATGCAGCCGCATGCAATCATGCAGCATCCAAAAAAAGGAATAATGATAAAATGGAACATTGAATCTCTTGAAGCAGGAGATGAAAGGGTACTTTCATACAAAATGAAGTCCAGGCTTTCAATTTTGGGTGAGCTTAACCTGCCTGCTGCAAATGCAAGAACCAAAATAGGGAATAAAGTTATTATAACTAATTCTAACCGGGTCAGTGTTGGCGGATAAGAGCACTGGCTAAAGTTCCGGAAAACCCAATTAATTAAATAAAGTTTAATGGGTTGGTAGTGGCCTCATAGGCAAAACAGATTCTTTTTACACAATCTTTATAAACCAAAATCATTTCTAAATTTTATCCCCGTGTAGCTCAAACTGGTGGAGTGCTCGGCTGTAGAGAAATCATTTATCGACTACGCATTATGCACAGGATGAAGATAAAACAGCACGCAGCTCCCGAGCGGTTGCTGGTTCAAATTGCGTGAAGCGAGCATGTTTGCGCATGCATGTCCGGCCGCGGGGATTTTTTTCTATACTAATGCATATCCCGGAGAAAATTAAAAATAAAAAACTAACCTATTTTGACCTTGATTTTGCAGGCGGGCTTGACAGTGTAACTTCTCCCGCAATCAATCCTGCGCCAATCAGAACTATTACTATAGTCCATCCGCTTGTATCTCCAATGAGATTGACACCAATATCCCTCAAGAAGAACAATATTCCCAATATAAGCACTACCAATCCTGTAAGCTTATAAGCAGTTTTTGTATTCAATGTAATCACCTCTTTATAATAAAGCGACCATTTTAAAATACTATTTAAACCTTTTGATTTGCATGGAAAGAGAATCAAATAAAATCACCAAGAGCTTTTTGATTTATTTTTGTTTTTGGCTCTTCCTTATTTTTGGAATCCAAATTTTCAAGAATCGGAACTCCGTAAACGCCGTCATAGCCGGGCTTGAAAGGAATTTTTTGATTCCTGTTTTTAATCAGGTTGGATGCAATTTTTTCAGAAGTTATTTTTTTAAGCTCTTTTTCTCCAATGTTCAGAAGAACTTCAAACTCATTTCTGAAAGCAGTTGTTAGTTTATAATATTCTTCCCAGACTTTTTTTGATTCTGTTTTTTCTCCGATTGTCCCTGCAATAATTTCTGACAATGGAATTAAGTTTCTGAACGGGACTGCATTTTTCGGCACAAACCCCTCAGGTCTGTCGGCGAGCATTTCAACCCTTTGTGCGACTCCAACAGTTAATTTTTTTCTGCAAACCGGGCAAATATCATTTAGTTTCATTGCCTCTTTTGGAGACAAAACAATATTGCAGGCTCTATGGCCGGTATAATGGTATTTCCCCTCATCCGGCCAGAACTCAATTGTTTCAGTAAAATTTTTTCTTGTCCTAATAGCCTTAATCAGTTCATCATAATTAAAATCAATGTCAAAAACATTGCATTCCCTTCCCAAGCGCCAGGGCCAGAAAGAATGGGCATCAGAGCTGCTCACCAAAGTGTATTTATCCAGATTTGAAATGCGCCAGTTCATCGCAGGGTCTGAGCTTAATCCAGTTTCAATTGCATGAATGTGCTTTGACTGGTCTTTAAAACATTCCTCAACAGAATCAAATCCGGACATGCTTCCAAAAATTCCGAACCAAGGAGTCCAACTATGGGCTGGGATAATTTCAATGTCGTCGCTGATGTCACGCATCATCTCAACAAGCTCAATGCATGAAAAACCAAAAATAGGCCTGCCGTCATAATCAAGCCTTCCCTTTTTCAATAATGATTTATTAATCTGCTCAACAGTATCAAAATCTTTTGCAAGCAATAATGTGTGTATTTTTCTCACTTTCCCGTCTTGACTGTAAATGTTTGAAATTTCACCCTGCAGAACAAATTTGAAATCAGATTTTGAAGCTAATATTCCGCTTCCATCTTCCTTTAATTCTGATTTTAATTCCTGCAGCCATTTTGGATGCGTAAAATCACCAGTTCCAAGAAGATTTATTCCTTTAAGTCGCGCATATTTTTCCAGATTTGACAAAGTTATGCTCGGGCTTGTTGCCCTTGAGAATCTGGAATGAATCTGCAGGTCGGCGAAGAGTTTCATAAAAGAAGGATAATGAATTGAATTATTTAAAGGTTTCAATATATCGAGATAAAAAAGTAAATTTTATTACTGGAAAAGGGTAATATTTATAAAAGAATATAGTTTACTAAAAATATGAGTTTAAATTCATTAATTTCAGAATAACAGGAAAAAGGTCTGGGCAGAATTGTTGATAGAACTGAATTTACTAAATCGCTAATTGTACGCGATGCTATACGTTTTCTTGAGCAATATTTAACTAGAATTAATGAAAAAAATGTGTATTGGTATGAAAAAGAAGACCCAAGTGGGACAAAGATAGATACTGTAAGACTAGACTATCTGGCTGGCGAAAATACCAAATCAATTGTACTGGCGACAAACACGCAGTCATATACTAAATTAAAAGCAATTGCAAAGGCTTGTGGTAAAAGCATGCAACAGAGTGGTAGAGAAGCAATCGCATACTTAGTTCAATATTGGGACAAAGTGAATGAGGGTTATAAGTTATTATACATGTCGAAAGATGGAAAATTTTCTAAAAAGAAAGGAGTGATACTATTGCTTTATTATCAATCATGCAAACCATAGTTATCACAAAACCTTTAAATAATCCTTCTAAAATAATCTAATTATGGCAAACGGAGATTTACTGTCGGAATTTTCACTAAATGATATTTCTCAGTTCAAGAAAGATTTTTTCCAGATGATAAAAGTCGGCGCAGAAATAGACAGATACTATGGCGAGGCGCAGACTGACCTGGATGTATTCATCCCTAAATTTGAAAAATTATCAGAGCAGTTCAACAGGAAATATAAAGGAATAAAAATAAAAACAAGAAAAGCAATAGACAGCTATAAAGTAAAAATTTTCATAAAAGAAAAAGATGTTAGAGATTTCTTCGCAAATTCTGCCTCAAAAATTCCCGGCTTAAAGTCAGTTGGAAGAACAAATTTCAGCCAAATTGACGTCGGAAATGCTGAAAAATTTGCAAATTTTCTTGATTCAATAATGGACAGATTATACCTTTCCTACATCGACCCTGAAAACGGAACAAGCACTGTTGCTGCAGAGTATGACAGAAAAGAAAAAATGGTTGAAATCATTTATAATGCTCCGGAAATTTTGAATGACAACTCTGCCTGCTTCAAAATCTGCGCTTTCTACGCATTAAAACACGGGTTTGACAAAAAAATAGAAGTTTATGGAAACGCTTCAACTTTCGGATTCTACAATATTCTTGACGAGATAGAGAAAAGAGAATGGTTTGACAAATTTAACCCGAAGTTTTTGGGAGAATAAATCATCCGCCCATCGGCAATCTTCCGCCGAATTTTTTCATCATCTTGTCCATGTCGCCTTTGCTTCCTTTAAACATCTTGACCATTTTCTTTGACTGGCGGTGCTGTTTTATCATTTCCCTTATCTCGTTTGCCGGAATGCCGGAGCCTTTTGAAATTCTTTCGATTCTTGAAGAATCAACCAATTCCGGCTCTTCAAGCTCTGCTCTGGTCATAGAATTCATTGCAATCTTCCATTTTTTCAGTTTGCCTTCCTGTGTCTGAAGCATTTCTTTCGGCAATTTCAATGATGAGAATCCCGGAATCATTTCAACAATGGAAGATAAAGGGCCCATTTTTGACATCGCTTCCATCTGCTCGTACAAGTCAATCAAATTAAATTCTCCTTTCAAAAATTTTTTTCCCAAATCTTCTGCGTCCTCGACTTTGATGACTTCTTTCGCTTTCTCCAGCAGCGCTTCCAAGTCGCCCATTCCTAGAATCCTGCCTACAAATCCCTGCGGGTTGAACTGCTCCAAGTCATCAATTTTCTCGCCGACACCAATAAATTTTATCGGCGCCCCTGAAACTGCCGCTGCTGTCAAAGCGCCACCACCTCTCGCTGTCCCATCCATTTTTGAGACTATAATTCCAGTAATTCCGCAACTTTTGTGAAACTGTTCAGCCTGTTTTTGCGCAGCTTGCCCGATATCTGCAGAAATGACAAGCAAATTTTCATTTGGCTGTATCTTTCTGTTTACTTCTTCAATTTCAAGAATTAAATCTTTTGACAAAGCATCCCTTCCGGAAGTGTCGATAATCAGAACATCATAATCTTCAGCTTCATTTTTGTATTTTTCCCATATCTCAACAGCATCTTTGATGTGCTTATCAGAAAAAACTTTTACATTTGCATTTTTTCCGACTTGCTCAATCTGGTCCATCGCTGCCGGGCGGTGAACATCTAATCCAACCAAAGCAACTTTATATCCTCTTTTTGTGTAGAATTTAGCTAATTTTCCCGTTGTTGTTGTTTTTCCCGAGCCAAACAACCCGACGAGCATTATCTTGAAAGGCTTTTGCCTGACTTCAATTTTATGCTGTTCTTTTCCCAAGAAATTAACTAATTCATCATAAACAATGTTTATTATCTGCTCTTTTTTTGTCAAACCTTTTGGCGATTCCTCGTTCAAAGCCCTTTGTTTTATTTTTTCAGTCAAATCAAAAACTAATTTTACGTTAACATCTGAGTGCAATAATGCTTTTTGAATATCCTTTACTAATTCGTTTATCAGCTTCTCATCTACAAAAAGAGATTTTGCTAT
>CAYHTH010000056.1:0-6001 GCA_964359525.1 uncultured Methanosarcinales archaeon
TTCGCTATATTTACAGGCAGGCTTAACATATTCAGCATCGGCATTTCAAAAACTGCATCTTGTGAGAATGCCTGCAAGAGCCTTGGAGGAACCAAGACCATTCAATCTGAGGTGTCATGTAAGGCTGATAGTACAGGAACTTTGACTTATGTGCCCGGTAAGTATGATGACGCTCCGGATTCTTCATGCTGCTGCCAAAAATCTCTAACTTAGTGTTTTAAACCAAATATTTATATATCTGATTCTCCAAAATTTTTCTAATGGTTGGAATTAATCGTAGGTCGCAAGGAATGCCGGTAAATGTGATAATTATAGCAGTTCTTGCTTTGATAGTTTTAGTTGTTCTGACTGTTATATTTACAGGTAGGGTTAGGATATTTTCATCAACTTTGGAAAGTTGTCAAGCAAAACAAGGACAGTGTGAGAATGGGCCTCTTTGTTCTGGTAATAAAGCATTAATAATTAATACAGATTGTAAAACACCTCAAGTTTGCTGTGTTCAAGTACTAAATCCATGATTCAAATAAAATGCAATCTCTATTTAAAAAATCCCAATCGAGGAATGTTTTCGTATGGATTATAGGCCTTGCACTAGCTATACTATTTCTATTGGCGGTAGGGAGGTTTTTAAGTGTCCTTAGGCCAAAGTAAAAAAGGAATTGAATGGAGTTTTCTAATTGAAATCGTGCTACTTCTAGTTGCAACAACTTTAATAATCACTATATTTACTATAGCGGCAGGAAGGGCTGATGATAAAACAGCAGAAAATCTTTGCAGGGGATTCAACGCCATAAGATATGCTACCCAAATTGGGGAAGGGAAATTGGGTGTAACTCTTGCCCCTAATGCATGCAAAACAATAGACAAAAAAGATGTTCCCAGTAAGGATTATAAGAACAATGTTGATAGTATTAAAGAGAGCTCCCAAAAAGAAATCAGGGATTTAATGGTAAGGTGCTGGTGGATGTGGCTCGAAGGAAACCAAAAGAATATGTTTGATAAAAGCTGGTATAACTCGCAAAATGGGTGCTTTATATGTTATACTTTTTCAGCTGACAATGATGTAGGCTATATGAAGTATGAGGACCTTTCAGTATCCCTAAATAAGCCTTATTATGCAGTTGACAGGACAGACAGGTGTGCTCCAATGGGCCAAGGAGGGAAGTGCATGGATTCTTGCACAGAACCTTTTACAACAGAAGTAGCTTCCAGTAAATGCAATCCGCAGGAAAGTTTAGCTGTAGAAGTGGGCAACAAATTAATTAATTCAGGCTCAACAACAGATTCAAGTTCAAAAACAAATGGGAAAACCAGTACAGGAGTTCCAATAAGAAAATGCTGTACTGTCGAAAATGAATGTGAAAATCGTGGAGGAAAATGCTTTAGCAACCCTACTCCAATTTATTCGGTTTATTATAAAGATTGGGTGTGCAAGCAAGGCCATTGCTATTTGGAACCAGACAGAATGGCATCTTATCTTGATTATATACAGGGAACACGAGGTGCAGGAGGAGGCGCAGGAAAAGTTCTCTTCTACAATGAAGGGGAAATTAAACCTGGAACAAAATATGCGATTACTTTCGTAAGCCCTGGTGATAGTGCATGGAGCTGGGATTTTGTTGTTAAAACTGGTAAGGCAGCAGGAGCTGTAGTAGCAGGTATGGGAATTGTAGCTGCTGGCTCCTTATTGGAGGCAGTTCCTATCGTTGGTCAAATTGCCGGCACGGCAGCCATAGTTGGAGGTATTGCAATGACCGGTGTAGCATCCTATGAGTTGATATCTGCAGGAAACCCGGCTGATTATAATTACATACTTTTATCAAGTTATGATAGCGTAAAAAATCAATGTGAAATAGAAGCAGGAGCTGGTGAAAAATAATTTCAAATAAATCTGCAATAATAGAAAGCACTTTAATTAAAGCTTTAATAGCATTAGCTATATTGGCAGTAGCTATTGGATTATATATAATCTTCAGCGGAAGGTCCGGTTCGATAATTAAAAATATTATGGATTTATTCTAAAATGGCAGAAGCAATTCTCGGAAAAATCATTCAATGGGGTCTTTTACTTCTTTTTCTATTCATCGTTATGTTTGCGTTTCTTAATCCAAAATTTGGCTTGATGCAAAAAATTGGAAAAGCAGCACTAAGTTTTGAAAGATTCCTTCCAGACAGCCCCAGTAAAGATGTGGCTGCAGACCAATCCCTTCCAAAAGAGGCAACAAGCACTCAGCAAAAGTTTATCAATGAAATCTCAGCATATTCTGACAAGAGCAATTGCCTGCTAAGATTTAGCGACCTTTCAGGCTTAGAGGATACAAAACTTGAACTTGTCAATTTCGAAGGGAAAATATCCTCTCGAATACAAAAACCTGCAGGAGAAGCGGCTACAGGAGGAATAAAATTAAACCCACTTCAAACTGAAAAGGAGCTGCAGTTGTGCAAGATTAATACAGAAGAACTATATAACTGCTGCCTTAAAGATAACGGAGCTACAGATTGCAGTAAGTGTGGATCACAAATATACACAACTATAAGTTCCGTATTATTATCAAATGATAAAATAGCATTGAGTAGCCTTACAGCCGGAGAGTATACTTATGCAAAAGGATTAGTGTTTAAGCCAACCGCAGATGGAATTTGTTTTATTCCAACATATTCTGGATGGTTTACTAAACTCGGATGCGATGTATCAGGGGATAGGTTAGATGACGATTGTATAGAAACAATAAAAAACAAAATCAAGTTTTGTGGTGCAGTTACAACTGCCGTTAATGAATGCAAACCACCAACTGGAAATTGTATGTCGGCATCTGAATGCGGTGCAAGTGGCGGTTCTGTAATTAACTCAGCTTGTGGATCTGATATGGTATGTTGCGGTGTTAAATATTAAAATGAAAAATAAAAATGCTTCAGAATCGACAATATGGCTTGTTGTTGTAATTGCACTTCTTTTACTTTTTTTCCTTATATATTCCGGAGTGCTTGGAAAACTATACAACAAGGTATTTTCAGGAACAAGCAATCAAATAGACAGCACAAACGATGATGACAATGACGGCGTTGCAAATTTTATGGATAAATGTCCTGGAACAGGTGCTGGCGAACCAGTAGACCAATTTGGATGTTCCTCGGGACAAAAAGAAAAGAAGACTCCCTAGATTTAACATGCACAAAAAAAAAGGAATGGCAATAGAGGCTCTTATGAGAATTATTATAGCAATTATACTTCTTTTTATAGCGATCAAGGTTGGCCAAAAAGTAATAAGTATTTTTGCAGGAAGCGATGCGCCAAAAAGCCTCGAGGATTTTACACAAGAGCTTAATGACCTTAAGAATGGCGAATCCAAATCTGCTTTTGTGATTTTAGATCCTGATATGGCAGTAATCGGTTTCAGCAAAAGTGCCACAGAATTTAGATGCTATGGCTGTCTCAGTGATAGGGAGTATTCAGGCAAGCTAATTTACTATGCAATGAAAAAGCCTGCTTATTCTGAATGCAGTGACAAGGCGTGCGCATGCGTTTGCTTAAGTGATTTTAGCGCTTTGCCTGCGTCAGAGGGAGAAGCAAGAGAATTATACTGCAGAAAATTTTATTGCAGGACATTAACAACAGATATCGCTTCTGACCTTTCACTTCAAGGTCCAAGTAAAAGGTCTGGCGTGGATTTGCCTTCCTACCCTTATTGGCAAAATGGATTTATGTTTGTCAGGGCAACTAGTTCAGGCACCCCTTCAAATGGAATGGCTTCCCCAAACAGCGATAGAAAACAAACAGTCTGCATTGCAAAAATTAACAGAGATGGAAATTTTTATTCTGCAGCACTTCCTTTAGCTTGCGCTAGCCAATAAACAAAAATATTATAAATTGAGGATAAATTGGTAATTCTATGAAAAAAAGAGGACAGCTTGTAAATAAGGCCCTTATAGTTATAATCATTTCTGCCATAGTTATAATCGCTTTTTATTCCGCTGGCAAAACTTATGGGAACAAGGAAGCTTATTATAAACTGGCTGTGGCAAAAGACATTGCACTTACAATAGATTATCTGTATTCTGTTCCGGGAGATATAGAATTTATTTATCCTAATGACATATCTGGCTATGACATTGAAGTAAAAGATAATACTGTAAGGGTTTATCAGCATGGTTCCGGGAAGCTTGACGTGACTGCAGGAATTTATGGATATGTGGGAATGTCTTATGATAAAATAAATATATTTGTTTCAGGACCGAAATATATCAAGCTGAAAAAAACTGGGAGTACGATTGAAGCAATCGGCTTGCAAGATAAAACTATCTGATTTGGAATAAGATGATACAAACTATTTTTACCAAATTCATGAAATCAAAAAAAGCAGAATCCCAAATGTGGGCTCCTGATACTATGCTTTTCTGGATAATTTATGGAATAATATTGGGATTTGTAGCAGTTTTCTTTGTTATAATTGTTGCAAAAACCGGCTCAGAACAAGCAACTATCTATGGCAACCTTGAAAGCATGTATCTTTCGCAACGATTCCTAAAATCGCCTGATTGTTTTTCATATAAATATGATGGGATATTAATGGGCAATACAATAGATGCTAAAAAATTTACCAGTGAGCAGATAAACAGCTGCTATGACTTAAAGAATTTGGAAATGACTGCCTTTAGGATAACTCTAAGTTCAGCTTCAATAAAATCTTTTGAGCCCCTGATGACAAAAAACTGGAATCCTAACAGAGGGTACGCGCAAAAACTGGCACCGTACAATGTATTAATTTACTCTGATGGAAAATTTTACAATGGTGAGCTTACAATTGAGATGCAAAATATCTAGAAATAAAAAAGGAATAGGAATAGATGACGCACTGCCGCTCATAGTTTTCATACTTATTGCTGCGTTTGTAATTTTTGTTTTCCGTATATATGACAACACAAAGCTGGATAAAACAATCAAGAGCATCCAACAGCCAAAAGACGAAATGTATGGTCATGAAATCCTCCTTAATTATTTGTCACAAACCGATTCGAACGGCAACAACAAGGCAGAAATCATTTCCGAGCTTTACCTTGGGGGAAAATATGACCAAATAAACTTAGACCTCCAGTCATATTTCAAATCTAAGCTTGAGCCAATAGCAAGATGGGATATTGATATTGTTACGGAATATAATGAGGATGTGCTTTCTGTAAAAGGGGGATTTTCACCAAATGCAGACAAGCGCCTTATCAATTCAATAAAAATTCCAATTAATTCCCAAAAGCTAACTTATGTTACTATTAGACTTTTCATGTCAAGAGACTTGCCAATTGATTATTATGCTGCAAAGGCAGGATAAAATGCTAAGAAGAAACAAGAAAGGTATTGGGTTGGAATGGTACATGCTCATTGTGGCAGTTTTCATAGGATTTATGACCTTTTTTGTATACTATTTCAGCGGCCAGAAGATAATGGATAATTTTATTGGTGATTACCAGTTTTCTATACTAAGGTCGGTTCAAGAATCTGAAAAAACCTTGTTTTACATCGACCAATCCGCCCAATATTCCCTTGAGCAGTCAGTCTATGACTTGGCAAAGAACGGCGGAGTTTCTGAAATTGAAGTGAGCGATGCGGAAACATTTGCAGGCTACGAATGCGGAAAGTTCAATGATGCCTATGTGTGGTACCAGGTAATAAAAAAAGATGAAAAATACGATGCCAAAGGATGCTTTGATGAAAAATCTGCTGAAAATAATCTCGCTTATTTGTTTAACAAAAATCTAAATGAATATTTATTAAATTATCCAGATAACCTACCCATTGATAATTATGATTATCAAACTAAAGGCAACCTCGAAATATTAGGCTTTGCAAAAACACCAATCAAATTTGATATATTGGGAAAAACGGCACCAGTAGATAATTCTGGATATTTTGAAGGGGGAAGATCAGGCGGGGCAGGTGGTGGGAGTTCATTCGAAGGATTCAGAGATTTTACAGGAACAGATTTGTGTGCCAAGGGTTCCAGGTGCG
>CAYHTH010000057.1:0-5927 GCA_964359525.1 uncultured Methanosarcinales archaeon
GATTTTGACATTTTCAAGTCAATAATCCTGTCAATGTCTTTTGTTGTTGGCGGCTCTCCAAGGCCCATCAGCATATGGTGGCTTACAACAACAGGCTTCCAAAATCCTAATTTTGGGCCCAATTCTCTTGCCAAAACATTAACCTTTCTTTGGTCCATTCCTAATTGGCAAATATCTGCTTTTAGCTGGAAAATATCAGCGCACTGCATGCATGGATAGAGTATTTGAGAAGCCTGCTGCACTTCTGCCTCTTTCCTTCCCATTATCTGGCCTGTCCTTATTATTCTGTTGACTGTGGAATTCCTTGCAACCTGCATTACTTTTTTCCAGTAACCTGTATCTTTTACAAAATCATTTGCCCAGATGAATTCAACATTCTTCAAATCCATTCCGCAATGATGCCATACTTCAATAAGATACTTGCCAACTGTCTGTATTCTGTCTAAATCGCCACCCATCTTGTTGTTTGCCCAGGCGTGCCAGTCAGCAACAAGCATCTTGAACTTGACACCGGCTTTAGTCATCTTGTTGATGTTTATTGATCTTAAGATGCCTTGAGCTATGTGTATATCTTGGCCACTGGGTTCAAAGCCATCATAAGCAATCGGATGCTCTTTTGTTTGCAGAAGATGTTTTAGCTCTTCTTCTGTCAGAATTTCCTCTCCAACCTGCTTAATCAAGCTTATTTTATTTTCTAAGTCCATAAAATAATAATTTTAATTATGAATATTTAAAGGTGTCGAAAGAATTTTATTTTCTTTGTTTAGATGTTAGAATAAGCAAATAACCGAATTATTGCTGTTTTGGCTCATAGACTTTCCTGAATACCATCTGAGCCCCTATTCCCAAAGAAACACCCATTATTTCCAAAGCAAAGAATATAATTGTGCTGAACGGGAGATTTGAGACATAACTATTAAAAGAATTTGTATCAGATATAACATTTGCTGTTGGAAATACGCTCGCAGGCTGCCCGTTGTCTCCGTAGATTGGGAGCATTACATAAACCAGCAAAGCTATAATGGCTCCGATAAAAGCTCCTTCTTTCATAGATTAATTCTTAGAATAAGTAGAATATAAAGGTTGCGGTTTGGAAAAGTTTTTATATGTTAATTATAAAATTTGATTTATGGTAATTAAACAACTTGAAGAGTCACATAAAAAATTAGTTGAAGCGGAAAAAGATATGGAGTATTACCTACATTCTACAATAACATTAACTCTTGGTTTTGTTCTAGGCATTTTTGCTAGTATTATAGCTACAATAGCATGGGAAGAAATTTTGCGTACCTTACCAGATAAAATGAGATGGTCTATTGAACTTATAATTTTAATATTATTCTTGGTAGTATGGATGGGGTTTTATAAAAGGCATAAAAAAGGATTAGAAATACTAAATGAATTAAAAAATCTAAGAGAGGGGGTAGAAAAGATGGGTTATCCAAATAAATAATTCTTTTCTTTTCCATAGTGACCACTGGACATCTTCACACAAGATTTATAAAACCTAATTTCATCTAAACTTGAATGAAAATCTCTGTTACTTTGCTGTCAAGCTACCTGTACTGCTCCAGAAAGCTGTTTCTTGAAAAAGTTTTGATGCAGGCAGAGCCTCCAAAGGAGTCTTTAGTGATGGGCACAATAAGGCACGAGACTTATGACAAGATAAACAAGAATGAAGAGTTTATTGTTACTTCCATAACAAAAAAGATGGATTTTGCGGAAATGCAAGAGTTGTACAAACAGAATCATCTAAAATTCCTCAGGAAATCAATTGCAAACAACAAAGACAGGCTAAAAGAAGTAAATTTGAACATGCTTGACGCTTATAAAAAATCATTTCCATTCATAATGGAAGAGTCAGTTACAAGGTCAGCAAATGTTTTTGATTTTATACTAAAAAACAATGTTTTTGGTGATGAATTATGGCAGAGACTGACGCCAAAAATTTTGTCAGAGCTAAGAGTTGAGTCGGATGAATTAAAATTGAAAGGGATAATTGACCAGGTTCATGTTTATGAGCAGGATTATGTGCCGTTTGAACTGAAAACCGGAAGAACTCCGGCTGACGGCGTATGGCCTTCACATCGCATTCAAATAGCAGCTTACTCCATGCTCTTGCAGGAGAAGTTCAGGAAGCCGATAAAGGAAGGGTTTGTTTTTTACCTTGACACAAAAGAAAAAAGGCATATTGCAATAAACCCTTTCATGAAAGATGAAGTCAGGCAGATCGTAGATGAAGTCATTGCTTTGCTGGAAAACAGGAATCTCCCGGATTTTTGCAATAATGAGAATAAATGCAGGAAATGCGGTTTAAAGCAAACATGTTACAATGAAGAAGAAATGAACAAATTACTAAAGATAAACAATATATTAGCCTAAAAAAGTGGATATAGAATTATTGCATATCCTGCCTTTATTCGAAAGATTTAAATAAAGAAATCCAGGATTTTCCAATTTAAATCTCCGAAATGCCAAAAACATTTCGATAGATTTAAATATAACTTACGCAACAATATTTCGTATTAACTTAAGAGGGAAGAAAATGCCAGAAGACGATAAGAAGTTCTCAAAGCAGCTGATTGGAAAGACCGTTGTTTCAAAGACGGGAAAGAGATTTGGTGAAGTAGGTGATATTATATTTGAGACACGCTCAGGCGAATTGATACACATGGTGCTTCACAGTCCGACTTCTTACACAGAGAAATTAGAGCTGGAGAAAGACAAGGAAGGGCATATTCTGATACCTTTCAGCGCAGTTATTGCAATCGGCGACTTTATGGTTGTTGCTGAAGAGGATATTATTTAAGATTATTTTTAGAGTTTCTAGTATCTTTATCCCAAAATAAGGGTAGTAGTTCTTCACAATAACTTTTTAAACCGCCCAGTATTCTCTAGTCTTGAAAATGAAGATAGAGAATGCTCTGTGGACCGAGAAGTACAGGCCTAGTGATTTCTCTGACATTAAAGGGCAGAGGGATATTGTAAAGCGTGTTAAAGCATTTGTGGAGCAGCATAATCTGCCTCATTTGATGTTTGCAGGGCCTGCCGGTGTAGGAAAAACCAGCTTAGCGCTGGTCATAGCAAAAAAACTTTTCAAGGACTTGTGGCACCAGAATTTTCTTGAATTAAATGCATCAGATGAAAGAGGCATTGATATCATAAGAAACAAAGTGAAAGACTTTGCAAGGACAAGAGCAATTGGGGATGTGCCTTTCAAAATAATTTATCTTGATGAATGCGACGCTTTGACAAGAGAAGCGCAGCAGGCACTGAGAAGGACTATGGAAAATTACACGCAGACATGCAGGTTTGTTTTGTCTGCAAATTATTCTTCAAAAATAATTGACCCCATTCAGAGCAGATGTGTTGTTTTCAGATTCAAGCAGCTTGATAAAAAAGATATTTTTGAAATTATAGACAACATAGCCAAAGAAGAAAAACTAAAGATTGACTATAAGGCTAAAGAAGCGCTTTATGAGATTTCTGAAGGCGACTGCAGGAAGCTTGAGAATATTCTGCAAAGTGCAGGAGCAATTGAAAATCATATCACAGAAGATTTAGTGCATTCAATGGCTTCGATAGCAAAGCCGAAGGAGATAAAGGAAGTTCTGGAATTAGCGTTAAAAAACAAATTTATTGACGCAAGGAACAAATTATTGGATTTGATGCTTACTTATGGATTAGCAGGCTCTGATGTGATAAAACAGATACAGAAAGAGATTATTGATTTGGATGTGGATAATAAATCAAAAATGATTCTTATAGAGAAATGCGGCGAAATCGAGTTCAGGATGACAGAAGGCTCTGATGAGTTCATACAGCTGGAAGCTTTGCTGAGCCAGTTTGCTTTAGTTGGAAATAAATAAGTTATTGGTTCTGAGTTTTTTTAATGAAAATAAACACAAATAAAAGAAATACTAAATCAAAAAATAAAAACTTAAGGTGTGCTGGCCAAGTGCTTGACGAGAACATCTGTTTCCTTGTTGTCGAGAACATTGTACTCAAGCAAAATGCCGACTGTCTTCTCCAAATCAAGCCTGTCCTGAACAAGCGAAGCTGTGCATGTAATTGCTCGCCTTCCGTTTATCATCCTGACAACTCCAGTTGAGCCGCCGTCTAAGCCGCCGCATTTCAAGTCAGAGAACAACGGATCAGTTGGAATTTCGGTTATGGTGACTCCAACGTTGCTTTCGACTGCCCTTCTTGCAGTTGGGTTTCTCGGGCAGCCGTCATCAAAAGTTACCGGCTTTCTCTTTTCTTTGCTCCAGAAGACGTCCACATTGCCGCTTAATACAACATCGAATGTAAATGATAATTTATCTTTTCCTATGACGCTTTGCCTGAAATTTACAACCTGCACGGGGGCTGATGAACTATAAATTGTCCTGCCCTGAGTTGGGATACATATCCCACCCTGCCTAATGTTAATCATATCCTTCAATATGCAAAGCTGGGCATCAGCCTGAGTCTGGTAATTATAGCATACATCTGCCCTGAAAGTAAATGGTGTGTTGCCGGGGAATTTTGTCGGGATGAAATCATCGCCGCTTCTCGGGAATTGCGCATAGGTTGTCGTGCCCTCTAAAATATTGCCCTCAGCATCCCTTCTCTTTGAATCAAGGTTGTCATCCGGTAGCACGTCCCTCAAATCGTCAAAAGTCTTGCCAAAGTCTGCCGGGTCAAATCCTACCAAATTTACTTTGACTGCGTCTCTTGGAACGCTGTACTCGCCTTCATTCTTCAAGTCTATAATCGCCCTAAATCCAAATGTATCATCGTCGGTAACTTCAGGAGGGGGATTGTCCTTCTCAAAATTGATTGTAATTCCGGCCGTGCCGCCTATGAAAGGTGTTCTTGGAGCGCTTCCTGTTGATGCGCCGCTCTTGCCAGTGCATGCTGAAACAAAAAGAACTAAGATAACCAAGAATGCAAGAATATAATTTCGTTTACTCATTTTTGCCTCTTTTCAATAAATTTAATTGATTTTATTTTGATGTAGGTATATAAAGTTTTCTGTTTAAGGATTGGAAGTTTGTGATCCCGTGCTGGGAGGCTCCCTTATTATCTGCATCGTGCGCGTGATTGAAGTCCTGTAGCCATAGCTTAAGTGTATTACCATCGGTGTCGTGTAGGCAGAAGCTGTGTTTGAATATTCTCCTTTACTCTTTTGCAGTTCGCATATTATGAAACCCTCGCCGTTTATCATTCTTAAGATCCCCTTTGTCCCTTTTACAGTGCCGTCGGCAAATGGGCCGCATGTGATTGGACGGTCAGCTATATTTACAAAATCAACATACACCTTATCCAGATCATCCCTCTCTATTTTGCTGGAACTTGAAGGGCCTGCAGCAGTGGAGCTTTTGCCGTATGGGTCACATTTGTCCAATGATTCTTTTTTGATGACCTCTCCGCCACCGACGTTCTTTATTGTTATTTTAAATTGGGTTTTTTGGTCAAACGCTTCTTCATTAATGCTTGTAATAGCAACTGGAGCGCCCTGGCTTGAAAGTGTTGTATCTTTAACCTGGCACACTTTCTTTTGGTTTACCGTTGTGTAAGGGTCAGGGTCTATGCACACAGTGGGGCCGACAGCAGTTTCATATTGGTAGCATGCAGTTGCAAGCAAAGTAACATCATATTTATCAACCTTAAGTCTAGAATATTCTATACTGCCTTGAAACGCCAGAATATCCTGGCCTCCATTGGGATTGATAGTGCTTTTTCCGTCAAGAGCCAGCTGATTTAGATCAGCTCCCGTAGCTGATTGCCCGCTCTTAAGCTCTTTTGGCACTAAAGTAATTATATATGGGTCATAGCCGCTTAAATATAACCTTCCTTTAGGACCTCCCAAGCCGCCAATCAGGCTTAAATCTTCAGGCTGGGGATAAGCTCCTTGGTTTCTAAGTTCCAGAATAACATCAAAT
>CAYHTH010000058.1:0-5894 GCA_964359525.1 uncultured Methanosarcinales archaeon
TTCACAAAGGAGGAATTTTTGTTTTGATTGGAGTGCTTGTTTTAATAATAGGGCACATAATCAATATTATGCTCGGCTTGCTTGGAGGCTTTTTGCACTCACTGCGACTGCATTACGTTGAGTTTTTTTCAAAATTCTTTTCAGGCGGAGGAAAAAAGTACCAGCCCTTTGGAATGAGAGATGAAGAATGAAAGCAATAAAGATTTTAATAATGCAAATATATTAACAAAAAATTCAATAACGAATAAACATCAAAGGAAATAATTTATTACGATTAAAAAATGATTATTAGCGAAAATAAAAATAATCGAGCAAAAATCAAAATAAAATAACAAATTAGGAGGTAAAAATGGCAGCAGATTTAGGAACAGGATTGATTGCGCTGGCATCCGGGGCAGCTATCGGATTGAGTGCAATCGCAGCAGCTATTGCTGAAAAAGAAATTGGTGTGGCAGCAGTGGGCGCAATGGCAGAGAAGGAAGAATTGTTTGGTAAGGGCCTTGTGCTCACAGTAATTCCGGAGACTATAGTCATCTTTGGATTGGTCATCGCTATACTGATATTGAACTTAGCAAAATAAGCCAAAATGGGACTGGAATCAGTAAAGGAAGAAGTAATTAGAGATGCAAAGGAGCAGGCAAGTTCTATGTTAGCTGAAGCTCGAAAAGAATCTGGCAAAATTATGAGGGAAGCAGAAGCTAAAGCAGAAGAAATGAAAGCAAAAAGTGAGGCAGAGACAAGGAAGCTTACAGATACAATAAAAAGGCAGGAGCTTGCATCCTCAGAGCTCGACAGCAGAAAAATTGTGCTAGATGCCAAGAAACAAGCCATAGAGAATGTGATTGCAGAAGCAAGAAAAAGGCTTGAAACTCTCGATGACAGGAACAGGGAAGCTTACATAACAAAACTGCTCGACAAGTCAAAAAAGGAACTTGATGTTGCATGCATCTATTGCAGCAAAAAAGATGTGAAATTTGTTAAAGGGGCTGAAACAATAATTACGGAAATGCTTGGAGGCATAATAGCAGAGAACAGGGAAAAAACAATAAGGGTCAATTACAGTTTTGAGACCCTGCTCGAAAGCGTAAAGGAAACCGAGCTGCAGAATATCAGCAAGTTATTGTTTGGTTAAAAATGGCAATGAAACAGCAATTAAAAGAGCCTGAAAAAATAAGGCTTGGTTTTTATCCTTATACTTATGTAAGGACAGTTGTAATGAGGTCCCTCCTTTTCAAGAGAGATGACTACCAAAAACTGCTGAAGATGAGCTTCAGCGAGATTGCAAAATTTTTGCAGGATTCCAATTACAAAAAAGAGATAAATGAACTGGCAAATCAATATTCAGGGGCAGATTTGATTGAGCTTGCATTAAACAGGAACCTTGCAGAGAGCTTCCAGAAATTATTGAGAATCTCCTCCCCGGAGATAGGTGGGCTTGTTGGAAAATATCTGAAAAGAAAGGATATTGAGGACATAAAGACCGTTTTGAGGGGCAAATTCACAAACACTGATGAAAAAACAGTTGCAGCATCGATAATAGGAGCCGGAACTTTTGACAGGGACTTTTTGTTATCGCTTTTGAAAAAAGAATCTGCTGAAGATATTTTAAAAAGCATAAAGATGATTGGCTTTTCAGACTTTAATAATGCATTAAAAGATTTCAAGGAAAAAAATAATCTTGCAGGCATAGAAAATTCCCTTGATAAACATTATTACACCAATCTGATTCAATTTTCAAGAAGGCTCCCAAAACAAGGTGCTTTGTTCAGGCAGTTTTTGCGCAAGGAAGTTGACATTTTAAACATTTTAACATTATTGAGGCTGAAGAAACACAATTTCAAGAAAGAGGAAATAAAGAATTTTATTATCCCGTATGACAACAAAACAAAAGATTTGTGGATTTCAAGTTTGGTTAATGCTGATGACTTGGATAATCTGGCAAAATTACTGGAAAAAACAGAATACAGGAATATTATTTTAAAAGGCATGGAAGAATTCAAAAAGACAAGCTCATTAATAACGCTGGAAATCGGGCTCTACAAGCATTTGCTCAAACAAACAATCTTGTTCATGCACCAGCATCTGCTGTCAATTGATGTTATTTTAGGCTACATGTTCGCAAAAGACATTGAAGTCAGGAATTTGAAAATTATAGTTAAGGGCAAGCAATTGGGATTGAATGAACAATTTATTGAAAGCCAATTAATTTATGAATAAAAACAATACGAAATAATACATTACAAACAAAACCAATTACGAAAAAATTAATCATCAACAACGGAAACGACCTTGCGCAGTAAATTTGATGAAGGTGACCCGTTTGTTAATCGTTGGATGAAAACTGAGTGCAGAGGAAAAATCCATACGAAGTTGGGATTTTTCCTTTGCGAATAGGACTTTCACCAAGAAAGTCCGTGTTTGAATCCAATAAAAATTTAGAAAATAATTTCAAAAGCAAAAATTCAAATTAAAATGGTAAAAATTGCAGCAGTAGGCGGAAGTGAATTTATTGTTGGCTTTCAGCTGGCCGGAATAAAAGACACAATTGAATTAAGCAGTAACCCGTTTACAGAATTAAAAAATCTGAAAAGCAGAAAAGATATTGGAATTGTTATCGTTGATGAAAAAATATTAGACGGATTAGAGCCTCACCAGAGGCTGGATATTGACGCTTCTGTTGAGCCCGTTTTCATCCCGGTTTCAACCAAGGTTGAGCAGGACAGCTTGAGAAAATTAATCAAAAAATCAGTTGGAGTGGATTTGTGGAAATGATAATACTAAAGGTGGAATCAAATGGCAGAAGATAAAGGTGTTTTGTTCAGGATTGCAGGCCCGGTTGTTGTGGCAAAGGGCATCAAGCCCAGAATGTATGATGTTTGCAGGGTTGGAAATGAAAAATTGATGGGTGAAGTTATCCAGATTGAAGGGGACAAAGTTATAATTCAGGTTTACGAAGACACTTCCGGCATTAAGCCGGGCGAGCCTGTTATAAACACAGGCGAGCCATTAAAAGTTGAGCTTGGGCCGGGATTGTTGAACAGCATTTACGACGGAATCCAAAGGCCGCTGCCGGTATTAATCAAGCAGATGGGTGACTTCATTAAAAGGGGAGTTGACACACCTGGACTTGACCAATCAAAAAAATGGGATTTCAAGGCAGCTGCAAAATCCGGGGAAACAGTTTCAGGCGGCTCAATAATTGGAGAAGTAGAAGAAAATCCCGGAATCATCCACAAGGTAATGGTCCCTCCAAACCAGAAAGGAAAAATTACAGAATTAAAATCCGGAAAATTCACAGTTAATGATGTTATCGGAAAGTTAGATAATGGTTTTGAATTAAGATTAAAGCACAATTGGCCGGTCAGGGTTCCAAGACCGGTTTCCTCAAAGCTAAAGCCGGAAGCGCCGTTGATTACAGGTCAAAGAATTTTTGATGGATTATTCCCTTTGGCTAAAGGCGGAGTTGCTGCAATTCCGGGGCCGTTTGGTGCAGGAAAAACTGTTTCTCAACAGCAATTAGCAAAATGGTCAGACGCGGACATTATAGTTTATGTCGGCTGCGGGGAAAGGGGAAATGAAATGACAGAAGTATTGACAGAATTCCCGAAATTGACAGACCCAAGAAGCGGCAAGCCTTTAATGAACAGAACAGTGTTGATTGCAAACACATCCAACATGCCGGTCGCCGCAAGAGAGGCGAGCATTTACACAGGAATTACAATTGCAGAATATTATCGAGACATGGGCTATTCAGTTGCTTTGATGGCAGACTCAACATCAAGATGGGCGGAAGCAATGAGGGAAATTTCATCAAGATTGGAGGAGATGCCGGGTGAGGAGGGTTATCCCGCTTATCTTTCCACAAGGCTTGCGCAGTTTTATGAAAGGTCAGGAAGAGTAATTCCACTCGGAACAAAAAAAGAAGGAAGCATAAGCATAATTGGGGCAGTTTCTCCTCCGGGTGGTGACTTTTCGGAGCCGGTCACGCAAAGCACACTCAGAGTTACAAAAGTATTTTGGGCTCTTGATGCAAAGCTTGCTCAAAGAAGGCATTTCCCGTCGATAAATTGGCTTACATCTTATTCATTGTATCTTGGGACTTTAGAGCCATGGTTTGCAAAAAATGTAGCTCCTGACTGGGGCTCGCTTGTTGGGGAGATGATGAGCACCCTGCAGGAAGAAGAAAAATTATTGGAAATTGTCCAGCTTGTCGGCTCGGACGCTCTTCCGGAAAAGCAGCAATTAACATTGCTTACATCAAGGTTGATAAGGGAAGTTATCCTACAGCAGAATGCTTATCACGACATCGATACTTATTCAGAGCTGAAGAAAACATACCTGATGATGAAATCCATTCAAAACTTTTCAAGGCTTGCAAACTCAGCTTTGGATTCTGGAATGAGGCTGCCTCAGATTTTGGCAACCAAATCAAAAGACAGGCTTGGTGAAGTCAAATTCGTCAAGGATTATGAGAAATTGCTGAATGAATTAAACTCAAGCGTAGAAAAGGAATTGAAAGTTTAGAGGTAGTTCAAAATGAAAGAATACAAAACAATCACTAAAATTGCCGGGCCGTTAATTTTCGTCGCAAAAACCGAGCCTGTTGGGTATGCTGACATGGTAAAAATTCAGATGCCCAACGGGGAAATAAAAAACGGGCAGGTTTTGGACACGAGTGATGAAATTGTAGTTATCCAGGTTTTTGAGGGAACAGCAGGAATAGATGTTGATTCAAGAGTCAAGTTTTTAGGTGACACGCTGAAATTAAGCGTTTCAAAAGATATGCTTGGCCGTGTTCTGAGCGGCTCGGGAAAGCCGATTGACAATGGCCCGGAAATTATTCCAGAAAAAAGATTGGAAATTGTAGGAGCTGCAATTAATCCGTTTGCACGTGCGTCCCCCCAAGATTTCATTCAGACCGGGGTGTCGACGATTGACGCAACGAACACGCTTGTCAGGGGGCAGAAGCTTCCTTTATTTTCAGGCTCAGGATTGCCGCATAATGAGATAGCATTGCAGATTGCACGGCAGGCAAAAGTCCTCGGGAAACAGGAAAATTTCGTTGTTGTTTTTGCGGCTATGGGAATCACAAATGAAGAGGCGCAGTATTTCATCAATGATTTTAAGCAGACAGGCGCTCTTGAAAGAAGCGTTGTGTTTTTGAACCTTGCAAATGACCCGGCCGTTGAAAGATTGGTCACGCCAAAAATGGCATTGACTGCAGCAGAATATTTTGCATACGAGCACGATGCCCACGTTCTTGTAATTTTGACAGACATGACAAATTATTGCGATTCATTAAGGGAAATCGGCGCAGCAAGAGAAGAAATCCCAGGAAGGAGAGGCTATCCAGGTTACATGTATACGGACCTTGCTACAATCTACGAGAGAGCCGGCATCATAAAAGGAAAGAAAGGCTCTGTAACGCAGATTCCAATTTTGACGATGGTGGGAGATGATATTACCCACCCAATTCCGGATTTGACCGGCTATATTACGGAAGGGCAGATTGTGTTGTCAAGAGAACTGCACAGGAAAGGTGTTTATCCGCCGATTGACGTTCTGCCGTCCCTTTCAAGATTGATGAACCTGGGAATTGGCCCGACCAGAACGCGAGAAGACCACAAGCAAGTATCTGACCAGATGTATGCGGCTTACGCAGAGGGCCGTGATTTGAGAGGCCTGGTGGCAATAGTCGGAGAAGAGGCACTAAGCGACCGGGACAAAAGATTGCTTAAATTTGCAGCTGAGTTTGAGGACAAATTTGTAAGGCAAAATCGTGATGAAGACAGGGGCATTGCAGAAACTCTTGACTTAGGATGGAGATTGCTCGGAATACTGCCGGAAAACGAACTGGCAAGAATCAGCCCAGAGTTGAAGAAAAAATATTACAA
>CAYHTH010000059.1:0-5814 GCA_964359525.1 uncultured Methanosarcinales archaeon
GCATTCCGTGCATGTCATAGCCCGCCCTGTCCCAGACGTCAAAGCCCTGCATTCTTTTGTACCTTAATACATAATCTTTCAGTGATTTGTTCCATGCAGTTCCAAGGTGAACTTTCCCGCTTGTATACGGAGGGCCGTCTAAGAAATAGAACTTTTTTTTGCCTTTGTTTTTTTCTTTAGACTTTTCATAAATATTATTTCTCTTCCAGAATTCCAATATTTCAGGCTCAAGCTTGATGGCGTCGTAGTTTTCTATCATAACTGAGAAGAAAAATTAGGCAT
Organism: uncultured Methanosarcinales archaeon; assembly: GCA_964359525.1. Lineage (GTDB taxonomy): Archaea > Nanobdellota > Nanobdellia > Woesearchaeales > GW2011-AR4. The sequence goes on from CAYHTH010000059.1 coordinate 283, forward strand.
TTATTAAAGTTTTGGAGAACTTTAGAATAAGTTAACTTATTTAATTTAAAGATTGTTTTTTAAACTTCCTTTAAAAATTTTATTTTCAGGTAAATTGGTTGTAATATACTATGTGCTGCTAAAACGCTTGGAGCAACATGCTCGAGAGCGTCATACAATGGCCTTTCAGCTTGTGTTACAGTGCCTTCCCTAACTTTGCCATCTAACTTCTGTCTAGCCTGCGTCAATGGAGGCTGTGCCTCTTGTAATTCCCCCCTCAACAAATAAATCATCCCTAGTTGTGCGTGTTGATAAGCTGTTTTATCCTGATTGCCTAAAAGCTGTCTGATTAATTCTTCACCTCCCCCCCCACTTAATCTGCCATCCAATGCTTTTCTGACTTCAACTTCATATATTCTTGCTAGGCTCACCAAATTTTTTGCGATATGCGAATGCCCTAAATTATTCAAACTGATTTCCATTAGTATCAAATCATATGGGTCTTCTACCTGTTCAATTACCTTCAATTCTTTCCTTAAAACAGGGATTATGACTCTAAATTGTTGAATTAATCTTTCATAGCTTAAGGATTCAGCATCCCTACTTGCAATGCCAGCATCTACTTTGCTTATGGATTGATTACCTAAACTATAACTGCTGTCATAAACCAAAGGGCTATCTGCTTTTTTTGCCCTTCTTTGATAGCCATCTTCAAGCCCGCCGGCAAAATCTTCAAGGCCTGCTAGATAAATCGCAACTCTATTTTGTCTTTGGCCTGCTTCGGATTCCAAATGACCCAAACGGATATTTCTTGAAAGCTTGCCCAACTCTTCAAAAATTCTGGTGTCCAAAAACCCTAAACTTTGTATATCTCGCCTAGAGGATGCACTTTTTAGAATATCGCAGAGATCTGCCATTTTGCTTAGAAACCGTTTAGAATATTTAAACTTTTTCCTATTTAATCACTTTAAAGTAATCCTTAAAAAAACCCTTCCAGTTTCGTCTGCTCTTTTGTCTCAAGAATGTCTTCTTTTGTGTAGCCGAGAACGTTAAAAATCCTTTCAACTGCAGGAACAACCTGATTGTGAATATAATAATCAGAATCATAATCACTTTCTGTCACTTCGTCAGGGAGCTTTACACGGTTTCTTATGATATCACTTCCTTGCGTTACAACATATTTTATTATCGAGCCAGCCACTATTTTCCTGCCTTTGTTTTTCAATCTCTGGGCAGCTGCAACGTGAGGCCCTTTATTTGCATAATCTAAAATTTCTTTTGTCAGCTGAGTATGCATAATGACTCCGGCAAGAGGTATTTTTTTGTTTCTTAAATCCTTGATAACACTTTTCACATAATCCAAGGCTTTTGCTGTATCATGCTCCCTTAAGGTTATGTCCAGAACTTTTTCCTGCACGTCTTTTGCAATCAGTGACCAGTTTCTTCTTACTGTTTCAAATCCTTTTATCTTCAAAACTCCCTGCTCTGAAATCATTGCATATTTTTTCTTTGCGCCGTACGGGCCCATCTTTGCAGAAACAAATATTCCGCTCGGGTAAAATCCCTCATAATCCAGCTCCATTAATCCTGGAAGTGTTGAATTTACGGTTTTTACAAAATCCTCTGCATCTTTTTTGGTCTTGCCGTCAAGTGTTAAGAATATGGAATCAGTGTCTGAATACAAAACAATAAATCCTTCCTTTTGCGCGTTCTCAATAACTTTTTGGATGTAAAATCTGCCCCATGCTGTTACGCTTCTTGCGCATTCAAGGAAATACCATCTTGCGGCAAAAAACCCAAGATAGCCGTAAAATGAGTTTGCCAGCAGCTTTAAGCTGTTCTGCCTTGCATCAAGAAATTTTAGTTTGTCAGAATTTTCTCTGCTTTTTGGATTTGATTTTTCCTGCTTTACTGCATCTTTTATTTTGAGCCTTCTTGTTATTATATCCTCAATTAATATCGGAATAAACCCTTTCTTTTTTGTACAGAACCAAATCTTCTCGCCATTTTCAACAATGGGTTTCGCGATTTCCCGGCAGCAGGAACAGCAAATCGTATCGGGCCCGATATTATGTGATGCAATTATAGTGGGATACAGGCTCCTGAAATCAAACACAACAATATCTTTGTATAATCCAGGCTTTGGCTCGAATACAAAAGCGCCCTGGTAAGTGTGCATTCTTCGCTTCATGATTTCGTCATGCCCCGGCTTGTTTGGGGCAATCTCATTGAATTGGGGGGCTTGTTTCATTATATACCATTCAACCAACTGAGAAAAACCCATCCTGTTAACGTCATAAATTGGAATTCCTATTATTTTTACTATCTCTATGATAGTTGGCATCATCTTGACTGCAAGGCTGTACGTAAGATAAGAGTCGTGCATATTATATTTGCAGAATTTTTCCAATTCCTGCGGATTATTATCCCATGCCTGCGGCAATTCTGAAAGCGCTACATTGTGCTTTTCTTCGTCGAGAAGCTCGCTGGCAACAGAGCTCAGGTCATAATAATAAGTTTCCAGAGTTGTTCCCATGACTTTTTTTATGAATTTGAAAATGTCAAGATGAGTTATTCCATTTATTGAAATTGTTATTTCTTTGCCGGTTCTTGTTCTCGGCTCAGAATAATCAAATCCTATATCCAGCTTTATTTTATTTTTTTCAGCCCGGGTTTTTATGTACGGCAAGTCAAATCCATCGGAGAAATAGCCCGTCAGTATATCGGGCTTAAATTCATCTATTGTCTGCCTGAATTTTTCCAGAAGCTGGGCTTCATTTTCAACAAATTCTACTTCTTCCAAATCGGTCCTGAATTTTTTCCAGACAAAAACTTTTTTGAAATTATTCCCGCAAAAAGCAAGCATGATTATTGGATTTTTTTCTGCATCAATTACTGAATCAAAAGGGCTGTAAGTCTCAATGTCAAATGCAAGAACTTTTGGATTGCTTAGAGTTTCTCCGCTTATTTGCACAATGATTTCCGCGCTGAAAACCGGAACTTTTGATTTCTGTTCTGTGAAATCGCCTGTCGCTTCATGCAAAACGAGCGGTGTTATGCCCTTGTCTATGAAATACCTCCTGGTAAAAAGAATGTCATATTCGTGTATTTCCTGTACAATGTCCCACTCTTTTACAATATCGCTTATTATCGGAACGCTGCTGGGAAGATTTGTGTAAACTTTTATGGCAAACGCTTCCCTGCCAAGAAATTTTTTTATTATCGGCTCTGTTTTTGTTACAAATGCAACTTCCTTGCCATTTTCTATCCTTAGCTTGTCAAATTTTTCGCTGATATTTACAGCGTCCCTCGGAATCACATAAAAATAAGGCTCAAAATTGCTGTCAAGAATGCAGATTTGTTTCCCGTCAACAGTTTTTCCGTACAGGTTTATGACTGCTTTGCCATCTACTACCTTGTAAGTTGCATCCATCGGAAAGAACTGCATTTTTTCTGGCATATAGACGAGAAAGTGTTTTGTAATATATAAAAGTATCGACGACAAGGTCGTCGGACTTTTATACGCTAAAAATCCCTTGGATTTTGGCGTCTTGAAAATTTATAATTTTCACGATTAGAAAATCGTAGATTTTCTTTATATAAAAGTGTTGGTGAATTGCCAGAATAAAAAGAAAGATTTTTATAAGATTATTTTTACTTCTATATTGATGAGAAAGGGGTTGGTAATATTCTTGGTTTTTATATTTTTGATTCCTTTAGCCAATTCTATATCTTTGAGAGACCTTATCTCAAAATACGTTTTTTCTGCATTCTCTTCTGATATAGATGTTACCAACTACAAAGATTACATGGTTGATAAAAGTGGAAATGAAATTAACGACACACTTGTTATTGAACTTGCAACAAACAATGCAAATGGAACTTTTATTTTTGTAATCAATCTCTTTGATAAAAATGGAGCCATTGCAAATGAAACAAATTTAACTTTAAGCTCAGGAATTAATAAAATAAATATAACTTTTGATTCTTCGCTTTTATCGCAAAGCCAGTTTAACTATTCTGTTAAAGTTTATAATTCTACTTATAGCTTGAAATACAGGAAAGATAAAATATTAACTCAGAATTATTCAAACTTTGAAGAAGGGTTTAAAGTACTTGATATAAAAGATTCAGCTGCCGGAAATAATCTTCAGGTAAATCTGACAATTAATTCAACTGTGAATGGGGCATTTGAGTCAATATTATTTTTGTCTTACGATGACTCAACAATCTCATTGAAGCAAAATAATTCATTTAGCTCAATATCCATAATAAGTTTTAACTTTGATAATGAAACAATAAAAAAGACACATTATGCAGGCAAATTTAATATTTCTTCCGTGAAAATCGGAAAAAAGATTTTAAGAACTGATTTCGTTACAAATCACTATAATTTCAGGGATTTTGCTTTAAGCTCTTATTTAGGAGCTTTTTCTGATAATGGGTATGATTCAGACAGCAACGGAAAATTTGAGTCGCTTCAGATAAAAGCAGATGTGCAGGCGCTGGATGAAGGATATTACTCTTCCACTTTACACCTTTATGATTTGTTTGGTGATATTGTTGATATAAAAAATGCATCAGGTTATTTATTCCCCGGAAAAAGAGTTTTGCAGTTTGATATTAACGGCTCAATAATGCAAAATCATAAGCTAAACGGGCCATTCATAATAAAGAGAATAGAGCTTTTTGAAAACGGCACTTTTATTGATGATCTAAACAATGCTTACACGACAGGTAGTTATAATTTTGATGATTTTGACAATCCTAATCTGCCGGATTTATATGTTAATATTTCTGTATCGCAGGAATATCATTATGGAATCAACAATTTAACAATTAATTTTTCTTTCATGAATCTCGGAAATAAGCCTGCATTTAATGTATTTACAAAAATATTTGACAACGGAACATTTTCAAAAATCAATAAATCAAATATTTTAAATTCAAATTCAGAATTGAAATATCAGCTCGTTTTAAAAAATACTTCTGATTTTGAAATAACTGCTTTGGCAGATTCAGCTGATTTGGTTGAGGAATCAGATGAAAATAATAATGCACAAAAATTAATAATAAAAATAAACAAGGAGCCGATTTTGAATCGGATAATTAATTTAACTGCCAATGAAACAGATAAAATAATTATCAATCTTTCAGCTTATGACGAGAACAGCGATACAATTGCATTTTTCATCAATTCATCAAAATTCGCCAATAAGTCAGCTCTTTTTGAATGGCAGACTACGACAATTGACAGCGGCAATTACACATTTGCTGCAACAGCATCTGACGGTTACTTGAATGATTCTGTTATTTTTAATGTTGTTATCATTGATAATCCCGAAAAAGATTCTGACAATGACGGCTTAAACGATAGTTTGGATAATCTTATCGGGGATGAAAAATCAATAAACACATCAACACTTAACCTCACAATATTTTTAAATGACTCTGGAAATTTGTCAAGAACTTTTAACGGAACTAACTTAGTTAAAATTAATGATGGCAACCTGACGCTTGCAGAATTTGACTTTGATTTTTCTGCAAATAAGC
>CAYHTH010000060.1:0-5757 GCA_964359525.1 uncultured Methanosarcinales archaeon
ACAGCCCTGACAGGACTTGCATCACCGTTCTTAATCTTTAAAGGAAAGCCGTGAAAGAAATATTTTCCCTGCTTTACTTTGCTTAAGTCAAGGCCTTCAAAGATCGGAATGTTTTTTTCTGCAAGAATATTATGAGTTATATGGTTTGGCTGGTTTCTTTCAATTCCCAAAGAATCAATTCCAACAGCTTTTATTTTTTTTGACACTAAATACTCTGCGCCGGTTTTTTCAAGATAAGTAAAATTAAAATCAAAATCTTTTTCAAGCAGGTTTTTGGTTTTTAACAAAACAATATCATATTTTTGAATTTTTATGTTGGAATTCATTAAATCTTTCCTAGTTATGCATTCTTTTTTTTTTGTAAAATCAACAACTATGGCTTTTCCCATAAATCTGTCCAGAGGCATCTTATCTATCTTTTTTCCGTTTTCCAGAACGTGATAAGGGGCATCGACATGCGAGCCGGTGTGGGCAAAAATATCAAGTTTTGATTCATTTGCGCCTTCTTCCAGTCTTCTCGTTACAGAAATTTTAGGTTTCTTCTCTGTTCTGTTCTTGTAAATAACCATATCTTCTGAAATTTCCCTTGAAATGTCGAAAATTGCAAGAATAATTAATAAATTGCTACAATTTTCGAGCATGCTCAAAAACACTCTACATACTTTGGTTCTGAGTGTTTTTGACATATCGTAGATTTTCATTTTTTATTTCTCCAGCTGGTAGGCATAGCTTGGTTTTTTCGGCTCAACCCATTTCCTACCGTCTTTTGATATCAGCTCATCGGCTTCTTTTGGGCCCCATGAGCCTGCAGTGTAAGCATTTAATTTTAAATTTTTAATGCTGTCTAAAATTGCGTCAATCAATTTCCACGCATTCTCGACCTCATCCCATCTGGTAAATAAAGTCTGGTCGCCAATCATGACATCGTAAAGCAGCCTTTCATAAGCTTCAGGCGAATTTGGGCCGAATTTGCATTCATGGCAGAAATCCATTTCAACATTGTCAATTATTACCTTGTTGCCCGGAACTTTTGCATTAAACTGCAAAGTAATGCCTTCATATGGCTGGACTCTGATAATCATCATATTTTTCTCGGAATTTGATTTTGAAAACAAGCCGAAGGGAACATCCCTGTAAACAATTGCAATCTCTGTTGATTTGTCTTTGAGTCTTTTTCCCGTCCTTAAATAAAACGGAACGCCTTTCCACATTTTGTTGCCTATCTCAACCTTCAGTGCAACATATGTTTCTGTGCCGGAATTTTTATCAACTTCTGGCTCATCACTGTAGGAAATTACTTTTTTATCTTCAACAACTCCGCCTGTGTATTGCCCGATGACGATGTTCTTTGATAAGTCTTTTAATTTTGGAATTGATTTAAGCACTTTTACTTTTTCATTCTTGACATCATCGGCATTCATTGTTTTTGGGGCGCCCATTCCGACAAGGCTGACTAACTGCATCATGTGGTTCTGAATGACATCCCTTAAGGCGCCTGCTTTGTCATAGTAATCTCCGCGATTCTCAATGCCAAGAGTCTCGGCAACCGTAACCTGGATGTGGTCTATGTACTCCTTGTTCCATAATGGCTCAAAAATGCTGTTCGCAAACCTCAAAACCAGTAAATTCTGCACAAGCTCCTTTGCCATGTAATGGTCAATCCTGTAAACCTGTTTCTCGTCGAATACCTTCATTATATTTTTGTTTAATTCTTTTGCAGATTTTAAATCGGAGCCAAACGGCTTCTCAAACATTATCCTGCTGTATGGCCTGCCGTCATTCTGCCTTTCCGCAAGCCCGACTGACTTAAGATTGTCAATGATTGTTCCTATTAATCCTGACGGGACAGCAAGGTAGAAAATCCTCTCGCAATGCGCGCATTTTTCCCCGGAAACATTTTCCATTCTTGATTTGAGGGAGGAATACCCGTCCAAAGCTGCGAAATCAATCCTGTGATAGCTTATCCTCGACAATATTTTTTTTAAAATTTCATCCTGCACTTTTATTCTTGAAAATTTCTTTATTGAGCCTGCAGCCTCTTCTCTGTACTGCTCGTCAGTTTTTTCCTTTCTTGCGATGCATATTATCCTGAAATTTTCTTTCAGTTGCCTTTCCTGCTCGAGAAAATAGAATGCCGGCAATAGCTTCCTGTTTGCCAAATCCCCGGTTGCTCCAAAAATCGTGAAAATACAATTGCATTCTTTCATTTTAGCATATCCGCTCCGGCAACTCCAGCTCCAATCAATCCGGCATTTAAACTTAATACCAAATAAATGGGAATTTTTTTCAAAACATGCGATAACTTATTATTCTGCTCGAACATTTTTACAAACTCCTTGTCAAAAATCTCCCTGTTTTTTGGCGCTATTCCGCCGGCAATGTAAATTCCGCCGTAAGGCAGCGCATCAAGCGCAAAATTTCTTGCAAACCCCGCATAAATTTTCCTGAAAATCCTGAAAGTTTCCCTGCATGTACTGTCAATTTTTCTATATTTGGATATTAATTCCGGCTTGATTTTTGACCCGTTGATTTCTTTTGTGTAAGCTGTTTCCTTAAATCTTTTGCCATTTCTGACAAAATTGAAGACATTTACGATGCCCCTTCCTGATAAAAAATCCTCGTAGCTTATATTCTCCTTCATTTTTTGGCGCATGAATTTTATTAATTCAAAATCCCCATTATCCTGCGCTGCAAAATCGCTGTTGCCTGCTTCTGAAGATACCGGAAAATACGAATCCTTATTTTTATCATACAATAATATAACTTTTCCCAGCCCTGTTCCCGCGCCAATGGCTAAAATAGGCGCCTTCTGCACTCTTTTAGCAGTTTTAACAATGGAAACATCGCTTTTCTTTAATGAATTAATCGCGTAACCAACAGCCTCAAAATCATTTATTAAAATTATTTTTTTTAATTTTAATTTTTTCATCAGCTCTTTTTTTGATATTGACCATTTTATGTTTGTCATCTTTGCAATATCCTTTTCTGGAGATAAAGCACCGGCGATTCCGAGTGATGCGTTTTCTATTTTTATTTTATAATCTTTTTTTATTAAATTGAGAGCAAAATTAATTGCTTCATAAACTGAGCTCAAATCCTTATTCCTGAAATGAAAAGATGCAATCAAATCCGCGGATTTATTTTTTACACCGAAAATTCCAAGATGGGTGTTTGTTGCGCCTATATCCCCACCTAGAATAAACTTAGGGTAACTGCTTTTGCTGAATTTTTTATGCTCTTTTTTAAGAAACTGCATATTGGCTAATGGTATTAGGCTATATAAAAATTTATGTGTCGAAAACTACCTGTTTTTAACAATTTTAACCAGCTTCTTCAGTTTTTCTAAATCTTCTGCCAGCACTTTCTTTAATGGCGGAAATCTCAAAGCCGCGGATGGATGATACGAAATAAGATACATTTTTCCGCCTTTCTTAATTATTTTTCCGTGCTCTTTTTTTACGGATATTGGCTCTTCAAAATTAGCTAAAGTGGCAACTCTGCCAAGCAGGACAATTATTTTCGGATTAATGATTTTTAATTGCTTTTCAAGATGTGTTTTTCCATGTTTTATATCGGCTGTTGACGGCGTGCCTTTCAGCGGCAAATATTTTACGGGATTTGTGATAAAAACTTCCTTTTCATCAATCCCGATGCCTTTTATTATTGAACGCAGAAGTTTTCCCGCCCTGCCTACAAAAGGTTTTCCAGTCTCAGCCTCATTTCTTCCCGGCGCTTCTCCTATAAAGACAAGCTCAGCATCAGGATTTCCTTCTCCAGGGACGGCTTTTCCGGTCTTGCCATGCCTGCAGATTTCGCATTTCTCAATTTCTTTTGCTATTCGCTGCAATTCAGATTTTTTGTCCATGCCGATTGACAACATTTATTAATTTATTAATTTATGCACTCGTTATGGATTATAAAAAAATACTTGCATATCTTTACAGCCTTGAAACTCCTAAAGTAAAGCTTGGATTAGAAAGAGTACAATCGCTGCTTGACAGGATAGGGAACCCGGAGAAACGGCTGAAATGTATTCATGTGGCAGGCACAAACGGGAAAGGAAGCACATGCGCAATGATTTTTTATATTTTAAGGGAAGCAGGATATAAAGTTGGAATGTACACCAGCCCGCATTTAAAAAAATTCAATGAAAGAATAAGAATCAATGAAGATTTTATAACGGACAGGGAAATTGTAGATTTTTTTCTCAGAGTCAAACCTTATATTACAAGCCAAAGCTTTTTTGAAATAACAACTGCAATGGCTTTTCTTTATTTTAAGGAAAATAATGTTGATTATGCTGTTCTGGAAGTTGGCTTGGGCGGCAGATTAGACGCAACCAATGTTGTTGTTCCGTTAGCTTCCGTCATAACCAACATTGGGCTGGAGCATGTTGAGTTTCTTGGCAGTACCGTTGAAAAAATCGCTTTTGAAAAAGCCGGAATAATAAAACAAAATGTTCCTGTTGTTACTGGGGCAAAAGGAAGCGCTTTGAAAGTTATTAAGAAAATTGCAAAGCAAAAAAATGCGCCATTAACTTTGCCGGGAAAATTTGATGATGTTAATTTTAAGCATTTGAATGGAAATTTTCAACAGCAGAATAAAGATATTGCGCTTACGGCTATTGGCGTTTTGAGAGAATTTAATTTAATAAAATTAGCCGACAGCCAAATAAAACACGGAATTGAGAGGACAGAATGGCCCGGCAGGATGGATTTTATTTCAAGAAATGTTTTGGCTGACAGCGCACATAATCCTGATGGATTTAAAGTTTTAAAAAAAGAATTATTGATATTTAAAAAACAAAGGAAAATTAAGAATTTTATTTTTGTTGTCGGAGTGCAGTCAACTAAAAATGTTAAGTTAATGCTTAAAATTGCCAATCCCTTAGTTTCATCAATTATATTCACTAAGTCAAATAATCCAAAGGCTTCTGAACCACAGGAATTATTGAACATTTTTAATAAAATTAATTATAACAAAAAAATTAAAACTAAAATAATCAACAATCCAAAAGATGCATTGAATTATGCGAAAAAAATCTCAGGAAAAAATGATTTGATTGTGGCTACCGGCTCTATTTATATGATTGGAGAGATTATTAAGCATTAATTCTTTTATTGCGTTACTACTATTAAATAAATAAAAACAAAAGATTTATGAATAATAAAGAGATGCTGCACTTATGGTAAAATTATTGTATATATGCAGGGAGAATCGATTCAGAAGCCCAACAGCACTCATAGCGACACGTCACCACAAGGCATCTCTGGAGGGCATAGTGGAACTAGATATAGATTCAGCCGGTATAGGATCGATTAAACACAGTTTTATGGATACAGATATGATAAAGGTATTGCTAGAACTGGGGTTTAAAGTTCCGGAAATTTCTCCTGAGTTGCAGATTCAGTCGGCAAAGCCGCCACTCAATCTTGTAAGTATTGATGAAAAACTTGGCGTATCAACAGGTTACGCAAAAATTCAGAATGCGGGAGTAACAGGCAGACAACCTTTTTACTCTACTCCAAAAAAACTCACTAAGGAATTGTTGGATAAGCAGGATATTGTGCTTTGCATGAACCGTGCAGAGTACGATTTTGTTTCAAAAATGGCAGCACACCCAGAAAGAGTCCACACTTTGGGAGGATATGCCGGTTTTAAGGGCAAGAAAGTTCCTGAGCCAACCAGTTTCTTAAGAGATTATCCATCGTTCTTCCATTTAAGACGGCTTCCTTCTTATATTAAGGGACCCATATA
>CAYHTH010000061.1:0-5731 GCA_964359525.1 uncultured Methanosarcinales archaeon
CTTTTACAGTCTTTAATGTTTTTGCTGCTAATGCCTTGTCCATCTTCCCTCCTACCAAAACGAGTTAGTAGTTTTAGCGGGTCTTTAGAAAGAGAAAATAACTATTATTTATAAAGTTAATTGTTTAATTTTTGGCAATCCAAGACCTTTTTAGAAAGCCTCTATCTTACTATTTTCACATTCTCCATTCCTTGAAATGCTTGCTGTTACTTATTATTATTCTTATATAATAAGTATAAAATCTTTTTTTATAATATTTATTCTTATATAATAAGTTGAAATACTTATGTAATAATTTAAATATATTATATTATAGTATTAAAATATTATTTTATATGTAAAAAATAGTAAATTTTATAAAGAAATACTTATATAATAAGTATTTTAAATATTTATATAATAAGTATTTTATAAGAAAGAGGTAAAATATTGGCAGATAAAGATACTGCTGAGAACAAAGATAAAGTTATTTCTAGCTTTAATGCTCTAAGCAAGAACGAGAAAATAGAGTTATTGGCTTCTTTGCTATTGTCTATTAAGGAAAAAACCTCTTTAGATATCCCTATTGCTATTTTTGACAATGACAAGCTGAGCATTTTTGAGGCTTTGGCAAAATACATGAAGGAAAATTTGCATCTGCGTTTTGTTATGATTGGCTCAATGCTGAAAAGAAGCGATAAAACAATATGGACAACCTATAGCAAGGTAAGGCAAAAAATGCCTTTGCCTTTTTCTTCAGTTGCTTCTGACATTAATGTTCCGCTTTCATCATTTTCTGACCGTACGTTTACAATTTTCGAAAGCCTGGTTGATTACCTTAAATCAATTGGCCTTACAAACCATGAAATTGGCGTTAGGCTGCACAGGGATGACAGGACAATATGGTCTGTGTATGACCGGACAAAGAAAAAAAGAGGGCTAAAAAATGAGGGCTGAGGCAGATCAAAGCGGGAAGATTGAGGGTCTGGAAATAAAGCAGGTAAAAGAGGCAATTAATGGCTAGAAAAATAAAATTATTCCACAGGGAAATTGAGGTTAAGGTTTTGCTAGAGGCAGCTGCAATCTGCGCCATATTCATATTATTGCTTGCAGGAATTTATATTTTAGAGCCCACAATAACAGGATTTATTACAGTAACAAAGCAGCTTAATTATACAGATGCAGTTAATTTAGAGTTCAATGAAAGCTCGGAGTATATCTGGCAATTAAAGAATCCGGAAAAATTAAAAGCAATTAAGCTAAGCGGAACTATAGAGAATAAAGGCTCTGCAAGGATTTATGCTGAGAATAAAGGCATAAGGCATTTGATTTTTGACAGCAATAAATTGCAGCAGAAGGAGATTTTAGACAAGATAACCGGGTTTGCTGTGGCGGAAGGAAAAGAGCCTAATCATCCCCCGGTATGGAATTCAACAATAGACATATTTACAATAAATGAAACATTGGCTTTGGATCTAAATAATTATTTCTATGATAAAGATGGGGATATACTGGCTTATGGCGCATCCGGGCTGAATACGAACGATTTGGAGATTTTACTGGAAAACTCATTATTAACAATAAATAATAAAAATGATATTGATGGAAACAGGACATTGGAGCTATTGGCTTCTGACAATGAAGCATCCAAAAAGAAGAATATTGGACTGATTTTAATTAAAAAAATAACAATCAATGAGGCTCCAATAAATGAGACAAACCAAACAATAAACCAGACTCCAATAATAAACATAACAATCAATGAGACTCCAATAGCAAATGAAACAATTATTAATAAGTCAATAAAAATTAACTTGGAGTACAATGTCGGGACGAATTATGATGTTGATGACAACGGAATAGAAACAACAACCGGGGTAATTGACTTGACTGTTGGCAGCACCAGGTTCAACTGGAATGCTAATGAGGAAAACTTATGCACTCGCTGGGAGACTTATTCTGCTAATAACGGGGAAAGCACATTTGTATGCTATGGAAGCCCTGATTGCTGCGCCTTGGCTGATTTAAAGCCTGTCAGGGAAAACTGGAATGATGTTTTCTACAGCTATTACGGGTTATATGGCGCTACTTTGAATAATATTATTGGTGCCAAGGTAATATATGCAGACTATAACTTGAGTGCTGAGCAGCCGCATGCTGAGTTTGTTTATTCTGATTTGGCAAACTTAACTGCAAGGTATTATACCGGCCTGATCGCTTTTGACAATATTTGCATAGATACCTGCATATTATTTGGATTTAATGAAACTAATTATAAATTAATTGTTGAAATTAACAATACTAAATTAAATTTAGATGCGATTAGTTACATAACTGAAAAAGAGGCTTTAATAAACAATGCCCCAATCTTAATAAAAAATATAAGCAATATAACAATAATTAAGAATAAAAATTACACCATTGATTTAACTGAATATTTCTATGATGAGGATAATGACGCATTAACTTATGATTATTATAAAGCTGACAATATAACCGTTTATATTGGCGATAATACAGCAACTATAGCCCCTGACAGGGGTTTTGCCGGAACCGGATTCATGTTCTTCAGGGCAAATGATTCTATAAGCTCAGCAATTTCAAACCTATTTTCCATTACTATTGCAGATATTGCCGAAATAACAAATATAACCCAAATAATAACTCCAACAATAATCCTGAAGAAAAAAGACTTCATGCTTGATGAGAATGCTGAGCTAGACTTTGAATACCTGGCAAAGCAGGAATTAATCAGGGAAAATAAATGGAAAGAGGAATACGAGGTTTATGAAGAAGAAACAGAAAAGACGGAAACAGAGCTGGGATTATTGCAGCAGAAGATAGATGAAGAGGAAAAACTGCTTTCTGAAGAAGAAAAAGCAATCAAAAAACAAGAAGGGAAATTTATTGGGAAAAATGAAAGCGTTGAAGCATTTGTTTATGACAATGAAGGCAATTTGAAAGATGTAAATGCCGAGATAGAAGAATTAAGGGAAGGAAGGTTTGACATTAAACTGCAAAAGCAAAGACAGTTTAGAGCAGGAAAATACACAATAAAATTAGAATTAATCAGAGATGGAGTTACATATACTCAACAGCAGGACTTTACCTGGGGAGTTTTGGCTATTAATGTCAATAAGTCAATTTATTTGGAAAATGAGGATTCTTTCATAGGAATTGCTGTTTTGGACGACAGAGGCAAAATAGTCTGCGATGCTGATGTAACATTGGAAATTATTAATCCCTTAAATGAAAAAACGACATTAACAACTGCTAATAATGACATTAAGATAAGCCCGGAGTGCCAAGTTTTGGGCGTTACCGAACTTCCTGATTATTATACTGATTATAGAGTTTCCGGAATTGGAAATTATACAATGAATTTAACTGCCATAACCGCAAATGGCGTCAGGAATATTGCTGATGCTTTTGCTGTCCAAAGCGCAGTTGACTTTGATGTTGCAAGGCATGGGCCGACAAGGATTTATCCTTTAGTTCCTTACAAAATGGATATTTCAGTTATAGCTAATAAAAATTATAATGGAGTTATTAATGAATATGTGCCTGCTGGATTTGATATTAGCAATGTTGAATTTTACGAAGTTGAAGAGCAAAACAATGCTGGAGTTACATTGTCAGCAGTTGAAGATGCAGGAATGGAAGATTTGACAGAAAATAACCAAGCTTCAATAACGAATTTAGAAAACAAAAAAGAAGAAAGTGGCAGAGCTGTTGATACAGCAAGAAATCATCCTTATTTGGTTAAAGTTTATAGAGAAAATTATGCTCAACTAATAGCTTTAAACCCTTCTTCATTAACTACAAACAGCTTGCCTTTGAATTCGCTAACGTCAGCTAACAGTGATGATAAAGCTCTCACAAGCTTTTCTGGCGTAGGGGGATGGATTACAAAAACTATTAAGCCAGAAAACTCTTTTGGCGGAAATATTGAGGTGTTAAGGAAATCTGAATCACGAGAAATTAGCACTGCTGATTTCTCCTTTGCCAGCGAAGCTAGCCTGCCATTGCTGACGCCTTTGGCAGAATACTCGGCTGAAAACCCCTTTGATTTGAGAAATTCTTTAATCTCTATTCTAATGTTCTCGTCAAGCAGGAACTTTGGCATATTGGCGCTCCCCTCTAACAAGTCTGGCGGCATATTCCAAGGCATCCCTGACCATCTCTTTAGTCAAGCCGGGGTAGCTTTCAACTATACTTTCGACACTTTCCCCAGCAGCAACCAATTCAACGATATCGCTAACTATAACTCTAGTTCCCTTGAAAGTGGGCTTTCCATGACAGATTTCGCTGTCCGCAACGATGTGCTCGCTAATTTCGACTCTCATATTGCTAATGATGAGAAAGGCGTATTTAAAGGTTTTGAAAACGGCACATTAAACAAAATATCAAATTTCTTCACCTTAATCCCATCAGCAACTGCACAATCAAATCCAATAGCAATACCAACAATTAACGGCACAAAGATAATAAGCATAGATGCTAATCTGAAAAAAGGCAGCAAGTATGTTCTTTCCTATGAGTTTGACGCGCCTGATGTAAGCCCGGAATTCTATTTATTGGGGCCTTTGGATATTGGCGCATTTAAGGAAATGAGAAACTGGCAGATTGCAAGCGACCAGGCTGCTGGCTTTAACTTTTCATATCCGGATGCCGGGGCTCCCGGAATGAATCTTGTTGTGAGCATTGTTGGAACCGGATTTGCTATATCAGACAAGATTATAACAAACTCTTCGGGCAATGTCACTATTGGGCCGATAGTTGTTACTGATGCAAACGGCAGATGGACAACAAGCCTTGGGGCCGGCACAAACGGGGTTTTGACAACTGTCTTCTACATACATCCAAATGCCACTGACCAGGATGTCCAGATAAATATAAGCGGCGTAAAGCTGCCAAGCGTGTTCAAGATTATAAGCCCTGCCAAAGGCAGCGGCAATTTCTCAGGCGCTGCAGCTGGAACTTATATGATTGGCAACGGAAGGAATGGAACAAGGACTGCAAGAGGAACAATAGTGCTGGATGAGCTAATTATTCCATCGGGAGTCACTGTTGTGGTTAATACAACCGATATAGATGACAACAGCCTTTCAGGAAACCAAGGATTTTTCCCTGTAACAATTGTTGTTAACGGCACTGTAAATATTTCCGGAACTTTGAATGTCAGCGGAAATAGCGGTTTGCCTAACAGTGGAGAAAATGGAGGAAGCGGAGGAAATGGAGGACCTGGCGGCGGTGGAGGTGGTGGCGGAGGCAGTGATAGAGCAACAGTTGCATTTGGCCAAGGCGGAAGCGGATTTACCGGCGGAGGAAGCGGAGGAGAGGACACTTTTGGAAGCGAGTTTGAAACTGCTGGAGGCAATGGCACTGGCAGCCTGGGAGGAGCTGCAACAGCCGCATCGTTCGGCGGCTCTGGAGGCAACTCAACCTCGCCACAAGTTACTGGAGGGGGAGGAGGAGCTAGTGGAGCTGCAGGCGGTGGAGGCGGCGGAGGAACAGGATTCTTCTTTGGCTCCAGCGGAGGAGGCGGCACAGCCTCAGCCGGTACAGATGGCTCTGGCGGTGGAGGCGGAGGAAGTAACGCTGGCGGGGCAGGCAGCGGAGGCGGATTCGGCACAAGCGGGACAAGCGGCCTTGCTCACGGCAATGCCCATTTATTTCCATTGACAGGCGGCTCTGGAGGAGGCGGCGGAGGAAGTGGTGGAACAAGTGGAAGCTCTGGCGGCGGAGGAGG
>CAYHTH010000062.1:0-5675 GCA_964359525.1 uncultured Methanosarcinales archaeon
ATAAGCTCCGAGCACGAGGGCGGAAACAAGCTTGACGGGCTTGGCGGGATTGGGGCGATTTTAAGGTTTAAGATGAGTTATTGATATAAAATTATTATCATTTTTCAAAAGTTTTAAAAACAATCTGATTAATTAAATCAAAAAAAGAGGTGCATGATGCCGGAGTTCATAGATTCCATTCTCAAGGAGCATAGGGTTTTCTATCCGCACGAAGAGTTCTCGAGGAGAAGCCATATCAAAAGCATGAAAGAATACTCTAAAATCTATAAAAAATCAATTGAAAATCCTGAAAAGTTCTGGGCAGAGAAAGCCGGTCAGCTGGAATGGTCCAAGAAGTGGGACATCGTGTTCAGGAATGACATGGGATTTTTCAAGTGGTTTGAAGGAGGCCAGATTAATGTTTCTTATAACTGCCTTGACAGAATTATCAAAGCAGGAAAGGGAAAAAAGGTTGCGTATATTTGGGAGCCTGAATCAGGAGAAACAAAAACTTACACTTATGAGCAATTGCTGAAAGAAGTCTGTAAATTTGCGAATGTTCTCAGGAAAAAAGGGGTTCAAAGAGGGCAGGTTGTTGAAATTTATCTTCCGATGATTCCTGAGCTGCCGATTGCAATGCTTGCATGTGCCCGCATTGGTGCAATACATTCTGTTGTTTTTGCAGGCTTCAGTTCAGATTCGCTAAAGGACAGGATTCAGGATTCAAATGCGCAATTATTAGTAACTGCTGACGGAAGCTTTAGAGGGGGAAAAGTTGTTCCGCTAAAAGAAAATGCAGACACTGCCCTGAAGGACTGCCCTTCAATTAAAAATGTGGTTGTTGTGAAGAGGGCAGGGAACAATGCGAGCATGCTGAATGGCAGAGATTTCTGGTGGGATGATTTAATTAATGAAAATGATATTGCAGATTTTTGCGAAGCGCAAAGCCTGCATTCAGAAGAATCTTTGTTTATACTTTATACAAGCGGAACAACAGGAAAGCCGAAAGGAATTTTGCACACTCAGGCAGGATTTTTGTTATTTGTAAATCAAACTTTTAAGTATATTTTTGACATTAGGGATTCAGACATTTATTTCTGCACGGCTGATATTGGATGGATTACGGGGCATTCTTACATTGTTTATGGGCCGCTGTCAAACGGAGCAACTACTGTGATGTATGAAGGCTCTCCAACATTTCCTCAGCCTGACAGATTCTGGAAAATAATTGAAAAACATAAAGTGAGTATTTTTTACACAGCACCGACGGCAATAAGGGCTCTTGCAAAAGAAGGGGATAAATGGCCGAACAATTGCAATCTGAAAAGCCTTCGATTGCTTGGAACCGTGGGCGAGCCGATAAATCCAGAAGCGTGGATGTGGTACTATAATGTGATTGGAAAGAAAAAATGCCCTGTAGTTGACACTTGGTGGCAGACCGAAACAGGAGGAATTATGATCACTCCATTGCCGGGCGCAACTCCTCTAAAGCCAGGAAGTGCAACAAAGCCATTTTTTGGGATTGCAGCAGAAATTTTAAGAGAAGACGGGAGCAAGGCAAATGTGAATGAGGGCGGCTACTTAGTGATAAAACATCCATGGCCCGGAATGCTTCGCACAGTATGGAACAATCCAGACAGGTACAAGCACACTTACTATGAAAAATTTGGAGTTTATCTGACTGGAGACATGGCAAAAATTGATGAAGACGGAGATTTTTGGATAATGGGAAGAAGTGATGATGTCATAAAAGTTGCAGGCCATAGAATTGGCTCAGCGGAAGTTGAAAGCTCTTTAGTAAGCCATGAAGCTGTTGCTGAAGCTGCAATTGCACCTTTCCCGCACGAAATAAAGGGGCAGGCAATTTATGCTTTTGTTGTTTTGAAAAAAGGTTTTGAGAAAAGCGATAAATTGAAAGAAGAATTGAGAAATCATGTTTCTAAAACTATAGGGCCGATCGCAAAGCCCGACAAGATACAGTTTGCAGATGACCTGCCTAAAACCCGAAGCGGAAAAATTATGAGGCGCATTCTGAAGGTTATCGCTGAAGGCGGAACGGATTACGGGAATACAACAACACTTGTTGATCCGAATGTTGTGAAGGTTTTGGCTGATGATAGAGTGAAATAAAAATTTGTTTTGGAAGTTATTGGTTAAAATTTTCTTAATTCAAACCAATGAATTACTCATGCCTTCCCGAAACATTTATATATTACTTGCCTATATATTGTATTAACTAGCCAGTTATGACTTGATTTCGTCATTTTGTGATGGAATTACCACTTACTGGTTGGAAATAACAACACTTAAATATTAGTATTTTTATCCCCTATTAATAATAAAAGGGGGGTGTATTCGAATGATAGTTAAAGATGAATTTTTAGGCAAACTGAGAAGGTTTTTTAATTTAAACCTGTATGAAGTAAAGATTTGGACAGCTCTACTGAGCAGGGGAGTTTCTACGGCAGGAGAGTTAAGCGACATAGCAAATGTTCCGAGAAGCAGGAGCTATGATGTTCTGGAATCACTGGAGAAAAAAGGTTTTGTAATTATGAAGCTTGGAAAGCCCATCAAGTATATTGCCGTTGCGCCAAAAGAAGTTGTTGAAAGAGTAAAGAAAAACGTGCAGGAAGCGGCTAAAGATGAGCTAAAGAAGCTAACTGATATAAAAAATACGGAAATTGTTAATGAGCTAAGCGTCCTTCACACACAGGGAGTTGAATTAGTTGAGCCATCTGATTTAAGCGGCTCGCTGAAGGGGCGGCACAATTTATACAATCATTTGGAATTGACGATAAGGAATGCAGAGGAATCTGTCACTCTTATGACAACTTCGCAGGGTTTCATAAGAAAAATTGAAGGATTGAAGCCAACTTTTGAAAAATTAAAGAAGAGGGGGGTCAAGATAAGAATTGCTGCTCCGATAACAAAAGAAGCCTTGCCTGCACTGAAAGAGATACAGGGAATTGCAGAGGTAAGGAACACTGAAAGCAAAGCAAGATTCTGCATTGTTGACGGCAAGGAAATAATCTTTATGGTGATGGACGACCAGGAAGTTCATCCTACATATGACGTGGGAATCTGGGTGAACACGCCATTTTTCGCAGGCGCGCTTGAAAACCTGTTTGAGCTTGCATGGAAAAACATGAAGCCGGCAATGGAAGTCATAAAGAAATAATTTATTTCTATTATATTTTTTCTTTCTTAATTTTTATTTGATTGATAATAATTTATATACAGAGATATATTCCAATCCTTAATGAAGAGAATTTATTTTGTATTGTTTATTTTAACAATATTTGCAGTTGCATGCACTCCGGAAACTAAAATCTATAAAGTCAATTACAAATTAAATTATCCTGAAGGCGCTTTCAAAGTTAATGTCGGCAACAGCACAGTTTTCACAAACGGAAATGATATTCTTGAAGTGCAGGTAAAGAAAAACCCTGAGTTTTTCTGCTATTCTGTGAATAAGCAGTCACTCTGCAGCCTGAATCTGGAAATAAAAATCAGCGATAACGCTGCTAACAGCTTCAAAAATGCCGTTGAAAATTTCCAGGAAATAATGCAAAAATCCGGCAAAAACAAAACAATTTTACCGCAGAGGATTATATACTATCTGAATAATCAGAAATTAGAGCAGGAGGATGCAATAAAAACGAATGATAGAATTGAATTAAATAATCAATTCCTGATACCTATACTTGGAAAAGGAAATACGCAGGATGAGTCCAAGAAAAATGCTGCTGACAGTGAAAATGCAGTTGTTAAAGTTTTGATTGATAAGAAATAGATATTCATAATGCAAACATATAAAAATAAATTAATTCTATGTTTATTTGATGGCAAAGAATAATTTTGTTCTCGAACTGAGGCAGAAAGCAAAGGAGATGAGAAGGCAAATAATTGATGTTGTATATAAAGCGCAATCCGGCCATCCCGGCGGCTCATTAAGCGAGATAGACGTGCTTGTAGCTTTGTATTATTACAAACTAAAAATTGACCCTAAAAATCCGCATTGGGAAGACAGGGACAGATTTGTTTTAAGCAAAGGCCATGCAAGCCCTGGGCTGTATGTTGTTCTTGCTAACAAAGGTTATTTTCCAAAATCTGAATTAGAAGGTTTTAGAAAAACAGGGAGAATGCTGCAGGGGCATCCTGAATTAAACACGCCGGGAATTGATTTTGCAGGCGGCTCGCTTGGGCAGGGGATTTGCTTTGCTGTTGGGATTGCTTTGGCCGGCAAGCTTGACAAGAAAAATTACAAAGTTGTTGCTATGATTGGCGACGGCGAATCACAGGAAGGATCCGTATGGGAAGCTTCAATGTCAGCTGCATTCCATAAGCTGGATAATTTTATTGGGATTTTGGATAAAAACCAAGTCCAGGAAACCGGAAAAACAAAGGAAGTCATGGATATTGGAGATGTTTCTGCAAAATGGAAAGCGTTTGGATGGAATGTAATCTCAATTAACGGTCATGACATGGCGCAGAATGTAAAAGCGCTTGATAAGGCTTACAAACTCGCTAATGGAAAGCCGACAATGATTATTTCTAATACTATCAAAGGAAAAGGAGTTTCGTTCATGGAATTAAACCATAAATTCCACGGCAAGGCTCCAAATGAAGAAGAATACAAGAAAGCAATTAAAGAAATTGAAAAGATTGATGTTAAGAAGTTTAAATAGCAGGGGATATGTTACGAAAAACTAATCATAATCACCGAATGAAACTTCTTTCGCTGCAAAGTCAAAGAAGAAAACTGTTTCGTGCTGAGTTTTCAAAAATAAATAAGAAATAAAATGGAAATCCAAAAAATTGCAACAAGAGAAGGGTACGGAAAAGCATTGTTAGAGCTGGGAAGAATTAACAAGAATGTTGTTGTTGTAGATGCTGATTTGGGCGACAGCACAAAAGCTGAATTGTTCGGGAAAGAGTTCCCTGAAAGGTTTTTTACAATGGGAATTGCAGAGCAGGACATGATTGGGGCTGCTGCCGGCCTGTCGGTATCCGGCAAAATACCTTACGCAAGCACTTTTGCAGTTTTCAGCGAGAGGGCTTTTGAATTTGTCAGAAACATTGTTGCAAGAAATAAACTGAATGTCAAAATATGCGGAAGCCATGCAGGCATTACAACCGGAGAAGACGGGAAGTCAGCACAGGCGCTTGAAGATGTTGCAATTTACCGCTCTTTGCCGAACATGGTTGTATTGCAGCCGTGTGATGCTATTGAAGCTGAGAAAATGGTTTTTGCACTTGCAGATTATAATGGACCGTCGTACATGAGAGTTCATAGAACTGCCTATCCGGTTATTCATGGTAAGAATTATAAATTTGAAATGGGAAAAGGTGAAATTCTAAGGCAGGGAAAAGATGCGGTTATTTTTGCTTCCGGCACAATGGTGCATGAATCACTAAAAGCTGCTGATATTTTAAAAAATGACAATATTGATATTTATGTTGTAAATATCCATACAATAAAGCCTATTGATTCAAATTTAATTATTGATTTGGCAAAGAAAACAAATTGTGTTGTTACAGCAGAAGACCACAATGTAATTGGTGGCTTGGGAAGCGCTGTTGCTGAAGTTTTAAGTGAGAATTACCCGTGCCTGATGAAAAGAATCGGAATGCAGGACAAATTCGGGGAATCCGGAAAGCCCGAGGAGTTATATAAGAAATACGGGCTTGATTCA
>CAYHTH010000063.1:0-5628 GCA_964359525.1 uncultured Methanosarcinales archaeon
AAAGCTATTTGCTGACATATTTTACAATTTTTGTCGGAGGTGGATATATATAAAGTTTGTTGTTGGGCTATTTTGAAGAAAATAGCGCGCTTGCAAAGATTGTAATGTTAAATTTCTGCTCTCTCGCTTCGGATAGTTTTTTTCATGCTTTTTTCAAGCACTACTCCAAAGGTTCCTCATCAGTACGAGGCAGTGTGCTTAACGCACTTAAGGTTATAGTAATAAAACCATTCATTTAAAGTTATTGCTTCTTTATTTTATATCTCATTGCATTAATCACCTAAAGGGGATTGCAGCAGCTAAATTATGATTTATGGTTTCTAAACTATATAATGTAAAAGCACTGGACACTGGACATTTCCAGACGAGATATTTAAACCCGAAATCATTTACGCAGGCTTCAACATTAAGAAAAGTGGTGATATAATGAAACTCGATTTATCAAAAATAAAGTTTAGCAATAACGATATAAGAAAGAATGTTAAAATTCCAAATATATTGACGCCAAAATTAGCAGAATTTATTGGAATAATAGTTGGAGATGGTCATGTTGGAGCTTATAAGAACTTTCCAGGTGGGAGGACATTTTCAAATTATGAAATTAGAATCAATGGAAATCTAAAAGATTATGATTATTATTCAGTTTACGTAAATAATCTAACGGAAGAGTTGTTCAATGTAAGATTTTATATATTGATACCAAAAGATGAGAATTCAGTAGCTTTATACAAGAATTCAAAAGCACTCTATCATTTTTTAGCTGACTGCTTTGGCATTCCTCAAATAAAAGAAATCGTTGAAATACCTCAGCAAGTACTTAACAGCACGTTAGAGATAAAATCTTCATTCTTAAGAGGACTTGCAGACTCTGATTTTACTTTTATGATAAAAAATAGAAATGGAAAAGCATATCCTCAAGTTAAAGGATGTTCAAAATCCGGAATTCTAATTGAACAAGTTAGTTTTATACTTAAAGAAATGGATATAACTCATTGTACCACTTTTGAAAAAAGTTATTATGAAAAAAGAAAAAAACTATACGAGAGGCACGTAGTCTATATTAATGGGGTTAACAATGTACAGCAGTGGTTCTTGAAAATTGGGTTTAGTAATTCAAGACATTTAGAGAAATATCAGCTTTTTTTAAAGAAGCGCGCCGGGGAAGATTCGAACTCCCGGCCTAAAGGTAATTCCATTCGTTAGCGTAAAACGCTTACCGTTAGGAACCTTTCGCTCTATCCAGGCTGAGCTACCGGCGCATAATATAAATAGAAATTTCGGGCTTTTAAAAATGTTATTGAATTGATGTAATCACTATTTATTCAAAAACAATAATCCAGAAAACTTATCTGCTGTATCTTTCATTCCCCTTATATCTTTATATGTTTGAAAGGTCTTTTTTACATTATCACAAGGATAGTTGGGGTCTTTGCACATAGAATCGATTGTTTCTTGGACTGCTTGGTCTGTTATTTGCTTAGGTATGTCAAAAATACTCATTAATTGTCCATACCATTGTAGATATCCTTTTATTTCTAATTCGGTTTTTATTGCTTCTTCGCTATAGCCCCAACTATAAGCACCTCTTGCTAAAAAGAAAAATAAAAATATGAATAGTAAACAGAACCCAGAAACTATCCAATCATCTTCTCTATTCCAATTATTATCCCATAATCCCCTAACAAAAAATATGATACAAGCCACTAGAGAAATAGGAATTAAGATAAGAAAAATCCAGAACGTAAATCTTGCTAGATGTATTAATCCAATGATTATTTTAGCTATTACGGCAGCTATAGTTAAAAGCACAATTGTTACTAGAACTACAAGAGCTTTTGCATTATCGTCATTTTTTTCCATTTAGTTAAACACAACCTATTATCACATCTTTTCCAGCGCTTTTTCCATCACCGGAATTACTTTTTCAGCTTCATCCTTAAACATTCTGCCTAGCTTTGCAAAGCTCCATTCCCCGTCCTGGTTCATATTTTCCCTTGAGACCTGCAATTTCTTTTCGCCGTCATTGTATGAGAAAACTCCGACAGTTATCCTTGTTGTCTCAAATGGTATTACCTCTAAGAATATTTCCTTGTCCAAACTCTTATCAAATTTTCCAAATGCCATTATTGTTTCACCAATCAAAAGAAATATAGTTCATGTTTTAAATGTTGTTAATCGGTCGTTATTAAACCAAATCCACAAAACCCTTTGTCTGGTGTTCTGTTATCTGTTTTAAAACATACATAATGGTCTCCAAATTTTTCTTCACAATAACTGTCTTCTTTGCAATCAGATATTTTACAGATATATTTTGATATTTTAGTATCCGCGGGAACTGTGTGCTGTCTTACTTCATCCTCATTACAAAAACAATCAGGATTTGATTCATCTAAATGACATGACGCGTTTTTCTCTTCAATTGACTTGCTGTCATTAATTTTATCCTTGAGTCCCCCCATGGGTTCTTGAGCACAACTAGCAACTAAAATAAGGCCAACCAAGGCAATCAGATATACAATCAGTGAAGAATATTTATTCATTTTACATATTAATTTATCTCGTGATATTTAAATCTTTCTTGGTCAATTCATTTGGAATTAGGAGTATACACATTAGGCATACTTTTTCAGCATTTCCATTATTTTCTTTCCTTCGACTTTTCCTCTGTGCTTTGACATCACCAAACCCATGTAAGCCCCAATATTTAGGTTTGGTTTTTCCTGAATCAATTTTTTAATTTCATTTTCCAATTCTGCGTCAGAAACTGATTCAAAATGTTTTAAGTCAATTTTCTCATTTTTTATTTTTTTGATTAATAATTCAAGAACTGCCTCTTTTGCTATTTTTCCTTCATTTAAATATGATAAAACTTCTTCAAAATCTTTTTCGGTTAATTTTGACGAGTCCAAATTAAATCTAGTTTTGATTTCTTTTGGGATATTAACTAGGGTGTTTGCGATTGTTAAGGGCTCT
This sequence comes from uncultured Methanosarcinales archaeon, assembly GCA_964359525.1. Classification (GTDB taxonomy): domain Archaea; phylum Nanobdellota; class Nanobdellia; order Woesearchaeales; family GW2011-AR4. The sequence continues at coordinate 2,974 of CAYHTH010000063.1, forward strand.
AATTTACTGAATTTTTTCACGAATGCTTCAAAACTTTCATCTTCAATAATTTCTTTCGCCAATTGGTTTGGCAGATTGTATTTCTTTTCAAATTCTTCCGTCTTATGGGATAATAATTTCGGCAATTTTTTCTTTAATTCCTCAATGTGATTTTTATTGACATTTGCAGGAAGCACATCTGTTTCCGGGTATAGCCTGTCAGCGCCCGGCATTGGCCTCAGAAAGGAAGTAGTAAAATCCTGCTCTGCTTTTCTGACTTCCTTCTGCAGTTTTTTTCCGTTTTCTATTGAATCAATCTGCCTTTTGACCTCGTGTTCTATAACTTTTGGAATGCTTCTTAAGTCCTGAAAGCCCTTTATTTCTGTTCTTGCGCCGTCCGTGATTGAAATATTCACATCCTGCCTTATTGTTCCGAGGCCTCTTTTGACTCCTTCAACGCTTCTCAGCACCATTCCGATATGGGCAGCAACCTCTTTTGCATGCTCTGAGTTTTTTATTTCCGTTCCTGTTGCAATTTCAATTAATGGAATTCCCAACCTGTCCAACCTGTACTTTACAAAATCTTTTCCATCCTCTAATTTTTGCGCTGCTTCTTCCTCTAAACAGATTGTTGGAATTGAAACTTTGCCGAGAGAAGAATCAACAAAACCATCCATTGCAATCAAAGCTGTTCTTTGGAATCCTGAAACATTTGAGCCATCAATGACTATTTTTCTCATAACCTGGATTTCATCAATTATTTTTGCGTTTAATAACAAAGCAACTTTTAATGCTGTTTCCAGAGAACCTTTGTTCAGTTCATGAGGCGGCTCTTCATCATATTCAACCAAGCAGGTATCTTCAGAATTGCTCTCGTAAATAAATCTCTTGTTTTTTGACATTTCATGCTGGGCTGCAATGTCAATTTCGCCTTTTTCACCTGCGACTGCCCTTAGCTTCCTTTCTACTTTTATGTCGGCTTCCTTATCGGAATTCAAAGTAGGGCAATTGCAAAATAATTTTTTTCCTTCCAACTGCTGATGTATTTCCAATCCGCATTTGAAACCAAGTTCTTGATAGTTTAATTCCATTTTGCTTTAATTCAATACAAAAAACTCTTTTCATCACTTCTTTCTGTTATCTCTCCGGCATAATTTGTGAGCATCATTTTTTTTATTTCTTCCGGCTTTGAGGTATGCCCGAGAACCCACGCTAATTTAATATACGCGGCTTCAGGAAGCATGTCCTCGGCAAAAATGCAGTTTAATTCTATTGATAATTTCCTCAAATTAGTATAAACATAAGGATGAACTCTACCATAAATTGTCTGGGGAGCAATCACCACAGGCACTCCATTTTCAACCAATTCTTTAATTTTTTTGGTCAACGAGAATTTTGGATTTAGTGTAGAAACGTGCCCCAATCCAGTGCCTGCAATCACAATTCCTTTATACTTTTTCTCAAGATAGAAATCGAAAATTTGTGGATCCATTCCAGGATAAACATAGATTAAAGCAGTCTTGTTTTCAAATTTGTCATGAACAGAAACTTTTTGGTCGTTTCTTTTTTCATAATTATTATTCAAAATTTCTATTTTCCCATCCTCAAAAATTTTTGCCAGGGGCAATTCATTGATTGGGCGAAATGCATCTCTTCTGCTAGTGTGCATCTTTCTTACTTTGCTTCCTCTGTTGAGAATGCAGTAATTATCATCGCTTGTGCCGTGCATACATGTAACAACAGCTGCACCGTCAAATTTTGCCGCTGCATTGACAGCGCACAATAAATTAAAAAAAGCGTCAGAACTTCCACGGTCAATGCTTCTTTGAGCTGCCGTGAACACAACGGGCTTGTTCAGATTTTTCAGAAAAAAAGACATTGCGGCAGTAGAGAAATGCAAAGTATCTGTTCCCTGCGTTACAACAACCCCATCAATTTCATCATCATTAAGCTCTTTTGCAATGCGTTTTGCCATCAACTGCCAGTCTTCGGGAGCCAGATCTTCACTCATTATGCTCATAACTTTTTCTGCCCTTAAATTTGCGACATTTTCCAGCTCGGGAAGCATGGCAACAAAATCTTCTGCAGTGTAGTCTGCATAAACACCGCCCGTCTTGTAATCAATTTTGGAAGATATTGTGCCGCCGAATGAAAGTATAGAGACAGTCGGCAAACTTTTATTTATTTCACTCTTTTTTTTCTTTTCTGCTTTCTTCTTTTCGTATTTCCTGGCAACTTCTATTTTTGTTATTTTTTTATTTTCAATGCCTATGTTATATCCATTGCCAAGTTTTATTACAGTGTAGCCATCGTCAAATATATCGGGGCGGGGCAGCATTGTGCCTTCATAAACCTGTTCCTTTGTGTGAACCTTAACAGTGTCCCCGTATTCCGGTATCATAGACAAAAAAATAGAATAAGTTTATTTAAAGGTTTTTATTTGAAATTTTGAAAACCCGCCGTAAATCCAGTTGTCGCCGTAGTTTTTACTTGCTTTAATATCAATTTCTGCGAAGCAGACTTGAATAGGTCGCCATCAAAAAACGAAAGGTATTTAAATATTAGAGTATTCTAATATCCTATTATGAGAAAGTTATACGAAATTCACGCTGAAATGTGCAAGGTATTTTCAAATTCAACTAGATTGGAAATTCTGAACCTTTTGCGAGATAAAGA
>CAYHTH010000064.1:0-5447 GCA_964359525.1 uncultured Methanosarcinales archaeon
CATACTTTTATAAACCATTTATCCATTTCTCCAAGGTCTATATCATCTAAAATGCTAAGCACACAACTAAAGGAAACATTCCTCAAGAACAAAGACCCTTTTACAGATATTCTTGGACAGGATGCTGCAAAGCAGGGAATAAAATCAGCGCTATTGACAAACAGGCATATCATAATAGTTGGCCCACCGGGAATCGGTAAGACAACAATGGCAAAGAACATGGCTAAGCTTCTGCCATCCATTGATGTAATTGAAGACTGTGATTACCATTGCACTCCCTCAAATCCAGTTTGCCCTTTCTGCAAGCAAAAGAAGTCAACTAAAACAAAAAAAATTGAAGGCATAAAAAGATTTGTCAGAATCCAGGGCTCTCCTGATTTGACAGTTGAAGATTTATTGGGCGATATCGACCCGATTAAAGCATTGAAATTCGGACCTTTAAGCCTGGAAGCTTTCACACCTGGAAAAATTTTCAAGGCAAATAACGGAATTCTATTTTTTGATGAATTGAACAGATGCCCGGAGAAATTACAAAATGCGCTATTGCAGGTTCTTGAAGAAGGCAAGGCAACAATAGGCTCTTATGATATAGATTTTGATGTTAATTTTATTTTCATCGGCACAATGAACCCTGAAGATTCTTCAACAGAAAAATTAAGTGATGTATTATTGGACAGGTTTGACATTGTGTATATGAATTATCCTGAAACAAATGAAATTGAAAAGAAAATTATTTCGGCAAAAAGCGAAAAAGTGGCAAATGTCAGTGATGAGCTGCTTAATCTTATTGTTTATTTTGTAAGATTGTTAAGGGACGATGAAAAGCTTGAGAAAAAGCCAAGCGTAAGGGCTTCAATTGGATTATATGAACGGTCACAATCAAACGCTTTGCTTAAAGGAAGAAAAAATGTGCAGTTTGAAGACATAAAAGATGTTATTGTTTCTGTGCTCTCCCATAGAATAAGGCTGAAGCCGTCTGTCAGATACCTGGAGACTGTTGAAAACTATCTTAAAGAACAATTCCACAAGAACGTAGAAGCTACAAAATGGCAGAGCGAGCTGGAAGAGCAAGAAAGCAGTGATTACCGGTAGCGAGGACACTGAATTAAAAGAGTTTGGCAAAGCGGAAGAGCTTCAGGGAAAACTGGCATTCCAGCAGCTTGAAGACAAGTTAATGCACTCTGTTCTTGAGAACGATAAAAAAACAATTGATTCCGGCAAATTAATCAGCGACGCTATCAATCAGGGCATGTCTTCTTTCACTCCTGATTTAATGTTCGAGCAGCTGGTTAAAAACTACACTCTTGCAAAGCAGATTTACGGTGAATCAATAATCAGATTGGTTTCAGGATACGAGCCGGATTACGTAAAGAAAAATATTGGCATTCCTGAATTCCAGCGCGAATTAAAAGAAAAAATCCAGGAAAAAATCCAGGAGTTAAAAGACGAAGGATTAGTAGAAAAAGACAACTCATTGTCAGAAAAAGGAATTGAGCTTGCTTCTTTAGTGCTTTATTTTGAAGAGCTTGACAGGATTGTTCCGAAAGGAATCGTCGGAGAAAAAATAAGCAAAAAAACTTTTATCTATGGTGAAAAAGAAAATTCAAGGTGCTATAAAAAAGGAGACAGATACAGGGATATCGCATTAAAAAAATCCGTAAAGCTCGCATTAAGGCGCGGCCACACAACTTTTGACGGAAAAGACTTGCAGGTTTTTGAAAAGCAAAGCAAGGGCCAGACCTACATTATTTACGGCCTTGACGCATCAGGTTCAATGAAGGGGAAAAAGATTGAAGCGTGCAAAAAAGCAGGAATCGCTTTGGCTTACAAGGCAATACAGGAAAAGGATAAAGTCGGGCTGATTGTTTTTGGCTCTGAAATAAAAAAAGTAGTTGAGCCGACTGCAGATTTTACAAGATTGCTGAAGGAAATTACAAGAATAAAGGCTTCAAAAGAAACAGACATTGTAGCAACAATAAGAAAAGCAATTGAACTGTTCCCAAGTGAGGATATAACCAAACATCTTATATTAATCACCGATGCTCTTCCTACAAAAGGTGACGAGCCTGAAAAATTAACGCTTGAAGAAGCTTCAATGGCAAGAAGCAAAGGCATAACAATTTCTTTGATTGGAATAAATCTTGATGAAAAAGGAAAGAAATTCGCAGAGAAAATAATCCAGGTCGGCAAAGGAAGATTGTATGTCGTGAGAAATCTTGAAAACGTTGACAAAATTGTTTTGGAGGATTATTATTCTGTGGCATAAATTAACAATTGTTAACACAAAATTATTTAAAGCGATAATAATTACTCTTTTCTGGGGGTTAAATGCACATATCCAAAAGAACTCAAAGCCTTGGCACGGAAAATGCTTTTGTCGTTCTCGCTGAAGTGAACAAGTGTTTGCGCGAAGGAAAAAACATCATAAGTTTCTGTATTGGCCAGCCTGATTTTGATACACCTAGAAATATTAAAGATGCTGCAATAAAAGCAATCAATGAGGGCAAAACAGGATATACTGATTCCTCGGGGGTTCTTGAAGTCAGGCAAGTTCTTGCCGATTATTTTTCTAAAACAAGAAAGGTAGATGTGAAGCCCGAGCACGTTGTGATGGCAAATGGCGCAAAGCCTTTCATTGCGTTTACAATTCTCGCAACAACTGATTATGGTGCTGGCGACGAAGTTATTTACCCAAATCCCGGATTTCCTATTTATGAGTCGCAGATTAAAGTTAATGGTGCAGTTCCCATTCCATTGCCATTAACAGAGAAAAAAGAATTCAGTTTTGAAATAAGTGAGCTAAAGAAAAGAATAACCAATAAGACAAAATTACTGATTCTGAACAGCCCGCAAAATCCCACTGGCGGAATATTAAACGAAGAGGATTTGATGAAAGTTGCGGAGCTTGCAAAAAAGCATGATTTCTGGGTATTTAGTGATGAAATTTATTCAAAAATTGTTTATGATGGTGAATTCAAAAGCATCGCTTCAATTCCGGGAATGTATGAAAGGACTGTCATTTGTGATGGGGCTTCAAAAACTTATGCGATGACCGGCTGGAGGAGCGGATTCATTGCGAATCCCGTTCTGGCAGCTCATATGGGCAGATGGATGACTAACACTGAAAGCTGCCCGAATCATATGACTCAGTATGCTGTAAAGGAAGCGTTTGAAGGTTCTCAGGAAGAGCCTCAAAAAATGCTTGAAAGCTTTAGGGAGCGAAGAGACGTAGTTGTAAGATTGCTTAACCAGATTGACAGCATTAAATGCCTCAAGCCTGGAGGCGCATTCTATGTTTATCCAAATGTTACAAAAGCCTGCAGGAAGCTTGGATTGAAAACTTCAGAAGAATTCAGGAAACTCCTGTTAAACCATGGCGTTGCAGTTCTTGCTGATATTCATTTCGGCTCAAGAAATCCCGGAGATGACCAGCAATACATAAGGTTAAGCTACGCGACTTCAAAGGAAAAAATAATTGAAGGCTGCAGAAGGATAAAAGAATTGGTCGAACGAGCTTAAATGGGAATAATAACCAACGACAACAAAGAAAATCATTTTTCTATTGACGAAATAAAAAAGGCAGCCAATGAAATGAGAGGGTATTCCTTGATTTCTCTTTATTGCGCGGGCTCGGGCCACAGCGGTGGGGTGCTGTCTGCAATGGATATTATGGCAGCATTGTTTTTGAGAGCTTTAAAACACAAGCCAAGTAATCCTCTTTGGCCGGAACGCGACAGAATGTTTTTTTCAGTCGGCCATAAAGCGCCTGCATGGTATATTCCTCTCGGATATTGCGGTTATTTTGATATAAAGCAGACCGCCACATTAAGAAAAATGGGCAGCCCTTTCCAAGGCCACCCGGATTGGAAAAAATTGCCGGGAATCGAGCTTTCATGCGGTTCTCTCGGGCAGGGATTAAGCGCCGCCATAGGGGATGCTCTGGCAGCCAAGCTTGATAATAAAAATTACAAAGTATTTTGCCTGATGGGAGACGGCGAGCAGCAGGAGGGTCAGATTTGGGAAGCTGTGATGGAGGCATCACATTACAAGCTCGATAATCTTGTAGGCATTATTGACAAGAATGGTCTCCAGATAGACGGGTTGGTAAAGGATGTTATGAATATAGACCCATTGGATGAAAAATACAGATCTTTTGGATGGCATGTGATTAACTGCGACGGCCATGACATTCAGTCTTTGATAAATGCATTCGAAGAGGCAGAGCTTACAAAGCATGAGCCAACAGTCATAATTGCAAAAACTGTCAAGGGAAAGGGAGTGAGTTTCATGGAAAACCTTGCAGGCTGGCACGGAAAATCTCCAAATAAAGAGCAGCTTGACTTGGCGCTGAAGGAATTAAATCTGGAATATCTTCCAAAATATGAAATGATTAAGATTGCGGAAGATTACCAGAAGAATGTCGATAAAAAAATTGAACAGCTTATGCCCAAGTTCAGCAGGAATTACTGGTGGAATGTCCAGCCCAATATGAAAGTTGAGATGAAGCCAACGAGGATGGGTTTTGGAGAAGAGCTTAACGAAAATGAAAATCCAAACGTTGTTGCGCTTGGCGCCGATATCTCAGGTTCAATCTGCATAAATATGTTCTATGACAAAAAGCCAGAACGAAAAAACCGTTTTTTCAGCATGGGCATCGCGGAGCAATCCGGAACAAGTGTTGCTGCAGGCCTCGCAAAAGAAGGAAAAATTCCATTTTTTGGAACTTACGGGGTTTTTGCTGCAGGCCGGGCTCTTGACCAGCTCAGGACAACCGTATGCTATGGAAACTGGAACGTAAAAATAGTTGGAGCTCACGGCGGAGTTTCAGTAGGTCCGGATGGTGCAACTCACCAGTCTCTTGAAGAAATATTCCAGATTGCTGGCTTGCCAAATATGAATTTACTGGTGCCTTGCGATTCAATAGAAACAAAAAAAGCAACCAGGCACATGATTGAAATGAAAGGGCCATGCTATATAAGATTTGCCAGGGAAGCAACACCTATTGTTACAGAAGAAAATACTTATTACAAATTTGGGACTGCAACCGTCAGCAGGTATAATGGAGAAAAAGAAAAATTTATTGATGCCTTTGAAACAATTTCTTCAAATGAAGCCAAAAATGAAAATGAAGATATTTCAATAATTGCCTGCGGCCCTGAAGTCGCTGAGTCTATGCGCGCTGCATGGATTTTGAAGGAAGAATTTGGCATAAATTCCAGAGTTGTTAATATGTCCACGATAAAGCCCCTGGATAAAAAAGCAATAACAGATGCTGCGCTTCATACAGGGGCGGTTCTGACAGTGGAAGAGCACCAGAAAGGGGGGCTTGGAAACTTAATTGCGGCAGCAATTGCAACCGAGCAGTCACTTTATGGCCATCCTGTTCTTTTTGATATGATTGGAGTTAATGATGAATTTGGCGAGTCGGCAGCCCCCTGGGAATTAAT
>CAYHTH010000065.1:0-5428 GCA_964359525.1 uncultured Methanosarcinales archaeon
ACGAGAACTACTACTTAAATTTACCGAAAATTTTCAGAGGATTTCATAAGAGCCCTAAAAACCCAAATCTTTTTAAAGGTAGTATTATTCTATAGGCGTAACTAAAGGTGGTTTTTTTGGAAAAGTTTCATCTAAAATTGATATCCGGAACAGCGAACAGGAAACTCGCTGAGGAAGTATCAAAAATTCTTAAAGTTCCTTTGACCCCTGTGGATATAAGGCGTTTCAGCGACGGGGAGATTTACTGCAGGATTCTGGAAAGCGTAAGGGGCGGAGACGTTTACATCATCCAGCCAACATCTCCAGACGCAAACCATAACATCATGGAACTGCTGATAATGGTTGACGCATTAAACCGCTCTTCTCCGGAAAAAATAACTGCAGTCATTCCATATTTCGGCTATTGCCGCCAGGATAAAAAAACAAAAGCCCGTGAGCCGATAACTGCAAAGCTTGTCGCAAACATGATTCAGATTGCTGGAGTTGGCAGGGTGATTATGTTTGATTTGCACGTCGCGCAGGTGCAGGGATTTTTTGACATTCCAAGCGATAATCTTGATTTGATACCCAAGGTCTTGGACTATATAATTGATAAAAAATTGAAGGACATAGTGATAGTAAGCCCGGACGCAGGAGGGGCTGCACGGGCAAGATCCTATGCAAGAGTTCTGAACGCACCTATAGCTATAATTGACAAAAGAAGGCCGGAAGCAAACATTGCAGAAGTGCATAATGTCATTGGTGATGTCAAAGGAAAAACAGCAATACTTGTGGATGACTTGATTGACACAGCCGGCTCGATAACAGAAGCCGCAGGCATATTAATAAAATTCGGAGCCAAAGAAGTTTATGCTTTTGCAACTCACGGAGTCCTGTCAGGGCCTGCAATCGAAAGAATAAAAAAATCACATCTAAAAGAGTTAGTCATTACAAATACGATTGAAATTCCGCAGGAGAAAATGATAAGCAAAATTAAGGTTTTGTCCGTAGGGCCAATACTGGCAGAGACAATAAAAAGAACCCATGAAGGGCTGCCGATGGGGGTTGTTTACGAAGAAATGTATAAAAAATTGCAGAGGAAGATGAACAAGGGTTCCGCCCCTTGAGGACGGGGAACTCAGCGAAAACTGAAAGTTTTCGAGGTGCTCGAAAATCTCTGATTTTCGACATTTGCGAAAAGTTCCATCAAAAATGTGCCATGAATGGCACGAAAGATAGATTGAATATCCAATAAATTTACTAAAATCACGATAAAATGGAAGACAAAGAAAAACAAGCGCAGGAAATGTATATGGAATACCAGATGCTGGACCAGCACATCAAGAAGATACAGGCTCAATTAGAGGCAATCACAAACCAGCTGATGGAAGCTACATCAACAAATAACGCCATTGATGAGCTTGACAAGATAAAAAGCGGCAAGGAAATTTTTGTGCCCATAAGCTCAGGCATATTTGTAAAAGCAACGATAAAAGAAACCTCTGACTTGCTCGTCAATGTCGGAGCTGGCGCTGTCGTGCAGAAAGACCGCGCATCGGCAAAGAAGCTTGTTCAAACCCAGATCGAGGAAATGAAAAAAATCCATGAAAGAATGGTGAACGAGCTCGAGAAAATGGCCGGCAGGGCAGGAGAAATAGAGCAGGCACTGCAAAAAATTATGCCGCAGTGATTAAAATTCTTGTCAAATCTCATATTTTATATTATAATTTTAAACTTTTAGGATAGTTTTAAAAATAAATAAAATATTAATAAAAAATGTTCAAATTTTTGAAAGACAAGCTGAAGAGCGCCATATCAAAGATTTCCGAGGGCGTGGAGAAAGAAGGCAAAGTAGAGGAGAAAATAGTCGAAAAGGCAGCTGAAGAGGCAAAGGAAGAGAAAAGCTTTTTTGCCAAAATAAAAGAAAAGTTAACGGGAAAAGAAGAAAAACCTCCTGAAGGGAAAGAAAAATTAATTGAGGAAAAGAAAAAAGATATAATAATAGAAACAAAGCACGTTCATCCTGAGCGTAAAAAAGAAGAAAATCAAAAATATGCAGAGCATAAAGCCGAAGCTAAGGAAATTCATAAGTCACTTGAACAAAAAAGTGAAATCTGGAAAGGCACTGATAAAGTTAAAGAAAAAAAATCAATTATAACAGAAGAGCCGGTAAAAATTGCTGAGCCGGAGAAGAAAGGCTTCTTTGCAACGATAAAAGAAAAAATAATTACAACAAAAATAAATGCGCAGCAGTTTGAAAGCCTGTTCTGGGAATTGGAACTGACGCTGATGGAAAACAATGTTGCCGTCGAGGTCATTGAAAAAATAAAGCGCGATTTAAAAGAACAGCTCGTTGAGAAGCCAATAAGAAGAACGAAAGTTGAAGATACTATTCAGGATACATTAAAGAACTCTATCGGGAGCTTATTCGAATCAAATAATTTTAATCTTACTGAAGAAATAAAAAATAAAGCAGAAAAGCCGTATGTGATTGCATTTTTCGGAATTAACGGAAGCGGCAAAACAACAAGCATTGCAAAGATTGCAAACATGCTAAAGGAAAAAAATATTTCGTGCGTCTTGGCTGCTGGCGATACATTCAGGGCAGCTTCAATAGAGCAGCTTCAGCTTCACGCCGATAAAATCGGAGTCAAATTAATCAAGCATACGTATGGCTCTGACCCGGCGGCTGTTGCATTTGACGCAATAAAGCACGCAAAATCAAAAAATATTGATGCTGTTTTGATTGACACTGCAGGAAGAATGCACAGCAATGAAAATCTGCTTGCAGAGATGAAAAAAATAATTAGGGTTGCAAAGCCTGATTTGAAAATATTTGTCGGTGAAAGCATTACCGGAAACGACTGCGTTGAGCAGGCAAAGACGTTCAATGAATCGGTTGGAATAGACGGGATAATTCTTGCAAAAGCTGATATCGACGAGAAAGGCGGGGCTGCGGTTTCTGTTTCTTACGTTACAAAAAAACCAATTTTGTATCTTGGAGTTGGGCAAGAGTATAAAGATTTGCAGAAATTTGATTCTAAAATTATAATGAAGAATATTGGGCTGGCTTAATCAAACTCAATCTTCCCTTCCAGATAAACCCCTTTATGCAGCTTGACCGGCCGCCATTCGTCGACAACCAAATCAGCATTGAGCCATTCTGCAAGCTCTTCCGCATTTCCAATCGTTGCGCTCAATCCTATTATCTGGACATTTTTTAACAGCTGTTTTAGAATAGTCAGAAGAATTTCAAGCGTAGGGCCCCGTTCCGTATCGTTCAGCAAATGAATTTCGTCAACAACTACAACAGAAATGTTTGACAGCCACGCCGCGTGATGCCTTGTAAGCGAATCCAGCTTTTCAGACGTTGTAACTATTAAATCATAATCTGCAAGATAAGGGTCAGATGAGTCGATATCTCCAATGGATAAAGCAATTTTTGCAACTTTTTCATATCTTCTCCTAAAATCCCTGTATTTCTCGGATGCGAGCGCTTTTAACGGAACAATGTAGATTACCTTGCCTTTTTTTTCTATTATTGACTTAAGCGCAGCGAGCTCCGCTATCAGTGTCTTTCCGGAAGCCGTCGGGGTGCACACCAGCAGATTTTTACCGTCGAGAAGCCCTTTTTTTATTGATTTTTCCTGAGACGGCCTGAGATCAGTTATTTCTTTCTCTAAAATATCATAAAGCTCCTTTGGTATTTTTTCCTTTATTAATCTTAGTTCCATTGTCTGAGATAAAATAAATTTAAATTTTTATATATAGTGGCGGAAGTAAATAATTATTACACTAATCCGACGTTATAGTCCCAAAATCCAGCGGATAAATAAATCCAGTTGACCTTGCTGTTGACAAGTATAAAACTAATTTTGCAAATTCCTTGACAGCTTCCTCGTCGGTGATTGGGTAATTCATCATTGATTCCTTTCTTATTTTTTTCCATTCCCCTTTGCCTAATCCTTCTGATTTCAGTACAGGGCCCGGAGCTATCGAATTTATAAAAATACCTTTAGGCGCAAGCTCGTAAGCCAGTGCTCTCGTCATGTAAGCAACAGTGCCTTTGGTTACATTGTAAGGAAAATAATCAGCATAAACCTTGCCCAGAACTGTTTTGTCTGAGATAGTTATGATATGCGCTCCTGCCGGCATTATGCTTAGGCTTAATTGAATTGGCCAGAATGTTCCAAGCGCATGAACTTTAAAATTATTAAGCATGTCTTTTTCAGTTACATCAATCAATTTCATTTTGTTGAATACTGAAGCCATCAGAACCAGAATATCAATTTTCCTGAATTTCTTCTTTATTTTATTTACTGAATCAGCTACGCTTTTCCTTGAAGAAACGTCAGTCTGAACGATAAAAACGTTTACTCCATACTTCTTCGCCTTTTCCTGCGCTTCCTCTGCTTTCTTTTTTGATTTATTGTAACTTATAACTAAATCAGCACCATGCTGCGCAAGAACTTCAGCAATCTTTATACCGACTCTTTTTCCGCCTGTAATCCAAGCAACTTTTCCTTTAAGATTGTATAGCGGATTCATTTTATAAAAAATAGTTACGGTTATTAAAAAACTTTGCTATGGTATTTTCAAAAAGTTTAAATAAGCCAGTTTTAATGATATTTCCATGGGACTGCTAAGAAAAGATTACATTCTGGACCGGTGGGTTTATTACACCTCTTCCAGAGGCAAAAGGCCGAGAGAATTTAAAACGGTTGTTGTCAGGGAAGAGGCAAAGACATGCCTGTTCTGCCCCGGAAATGAAAAATTAACCCCTCCGGAGATTGGCAGGCTTGAATACAAAGGAAGCTGGAGGATGAGATGGTTCCCAAACAAGTTTCCGGCAGTAGGAACCAGGCATAAGCATTCCATAAAATCTAAAGGTTTCATCGCAGAAGGGTACGCATTCGGACTGCACGAGATTATTGCTGAAACAAACCATCATAAGTCGCAGCTTGCAGACTTGCCGGTTTCCCAAATAAGGGAATTGCTGGAAGTTTACAAGGTAAGAGTCAGGGAATTAAGTAGGATTAAAAATGTAAATTACGTGCAGGTTTTCAAAAATCACGGAAAGGAAGCAGGAACTTCTTTGGTGCACAGCCATTCCCAAGTCGTGGCTCTGCCGGAAATGCCTGAGCTTGTCAGGGAAGAAATCAGCGCCGCAAAGCGGTTTAGGAAATGCCCTTACTGCGATATTGTAAAACTGGAATCAAAATCCAAAAGGAAGATTTTTGAGACAAAAAATGTTCTTGCATTTGCGCCGTTCGCATCGCGCTTTAATTATGAAGCGTGGATATTCACAAAACATCACAAGAACAGTCTGGAAGAATTAAGCGAGGAGGAATTAATGGATTTAGCCATAGCATTAAAAAAAATATTGTCAAGACTTAAAAAAATAAATGCCTCCTACAATTTCTTCCTGCATTACGCACCCGGCAAAAAT
>CAYHTH010000066.1:0-5256 GCA_964359525.1 uncultured Methanosarcinales archaeon
GAGCCAATCACAAGCCATATGCTGACTTCTGATTGGATTAGGTCAACTCCAAGCGCCAGTCTGCCCGCATAAGCAAGCCCCCACGACATCAGTGTTCCGAGCACAGCGCCGATTATGCCGCCAATGCTCCCTATCAATCCTGACTCGATAAAAAACAGGGAAAAGATTGAGCTGTTTCTTGCCCCAACTGATTTCATTATGCCTATCTCTTTTGTGCGCTCGAGCACAGACGTGAACATGGTGTTCATGATTCCAATTCCGCCTACAACTATTGATATGCCTGCAATTATATAAACAAAAAGCTGCACCGCAAACAAAGTAGAATTAACCTGCGACAGGATAGCCTGGGGAGTTTGCACTGTAAAATCCTCTTCGCCTTTTTTAACGCCCCTCTCTTTCCGCATCAGCTTTTCTATATTTTCCTGCACAGAAAGGATATCTGCGTTGTTTTGGATTTGAATCACAATTATATCATATTTATCATTGGATATGCCAAGCGTTTTCCTTAAGTCATCTTCATTCATAAGCACTATATTGTCAAAAATTAAGCTGCCTTGCTTCTTCATTATCCCTATGACTTCAAACTCGCTTCCTTGTATCAGTACTTTTGAGCCTACAACTATCTGCTTTCCCAGCCCTGCATTATCTTTCCCGAGATTACTGCCAAGCATGACTTTTTTTGTGTCGCCATCTTTTAGAAGCCTGCCTTTCTCTGCTTTCAGGTTCATGGCAGATTCCATCAGCTTTCTGGCTTCTCCGTCGGCCATTGAAGCGGCATAGCCGAATGCAGCCTTGCTGTCGTGCTCCAGCTTGCCCCCTCTTATCAGCCTGCCTGCCGCAAGATTCACGCCATTCACTTTGCTGATTTTCTCAAGATTATCCTTTGTAAGCGGATTCACCACTGCAGTTCCCGGCGGTCCAAAACCCCCTGATGCCTGAACTGCAAGCTTGTCAGTTCCCAAAGATCCAAACTGGGAGAGTATTGCCATCTTAAGGCCCTGGCCCATCCCTATAAGGGAAACAACAGCAGTAATCCCTATCACTATTCCAATCATAGTGAGCCATGACCTTAGCCTTCTGTTTCTCAGATTCTTAATAGAAAAAATAAAATAATCCTTAATCATTTTAATAAAAAATAAACATTACGCGTTCTTCTTTTTGCGTTTTCTCCATCTTCTGTAGAGATATATTCCGGCTAGGGCAATCACAACAAAGATAACAATGCTCCAGGTCCCATTTCCTTCCTTCAGGCCGAATTTTTTTGCCTCTGATGCTGAATAAAGATTTAGAGCCAGCTCTTTTGTCTCTGTAAAATCCTTGTTGTTTGCATCTTTGTAGCTTAGCATGACCGGCAGCTTTATCGCTTTCTGATTGGTACTCTCGGCATATATTTTAAAATCTGCAGTTTCATAATCATCGGAATCTATGTTGCCTATGTATACCTCATCGTTTGATATTGTCCTGTAGCTGCCGCTTGGCATTAGCTTGACGTTCATGAACTTGATGTTTGAGACGCCTTTGTTTACTATCTTGATAGACACTTCTCCAGCCTGCTTTGTCCCATACACATCTGACTTTTCTATTGTAACACTTAAATCAGGCTCTGCGCTGACAACGAGTCCTATGGTGCTGTTCTTGAAGTAACCCTTTCCAAGCTCGTCGTAATACTCTATTTTTAATGCCACCTGATAAACGCCTGACTTTGCTTCCGGATCAGTCAGCAAATCAAAATCCACATCATAGCTTTTCTTTGATTCTATCTGATAAATGCTCTTCTCATTTGTTGATCCTATTGGAATGAATGGGACATTGCTCAATTCAAGCCTGACTTTCACATTTTTCAGGACAGAATCAGCTTTGTTTGTGAGCCTTATTTTCAAATCATTGCTTACTCCTGGCTTGAATGATTCTTTGTCCGCCTGCACAGAATCCACGGAAAGGATTGCATCATGGGTTTGTACTTTGACAAGGAAAGGCTCCGGCTCTATCCAATCATTTTTGTCAAATTTGTACCTTACCCTAAGCTCGTTGTCGCCTTCAACAGCTTTGTCATCAACTTTCAGCCTGTATTTTATTATGACTGCCTCCTCGGTTTTCTGTGTAGGGTTCAGGTCACCAATCTGCTCAACGGCACTTTTTCCCGGGTCCAGAGAGAATGGAAATTCCGGCAGCACTTCAAACATAAAATTCTCTACTTTTTGCGAGCCGTTGTTTTCAATTTTAAATCTTACATCTACATATTTGCCGGGATCTGCAGGATCCGGCTCCTGGTTTACAAAGCTTATTCTCACATCCGCGCCAAAAGCCAAGGACGTCATTTTTTGGGCATTGACCGCGAAGCACAGAACAATGACTGAAAGGATAATTATATAATAAGACTTTCTCATTTTATCACCTTTTTTTGATTATTTTCCCGTCTTTTAAGTATTCTACTCTATTAGCATGTTTTGCAACATTTGCATCATGAGTTACCAATATAATAGTTTTTCCTTCCTTATTAAGCTTTTCCAGAAAATTTATGACAATTTCTCCCGTTTTTGAATCAAGATTTCCTGTAAGCTCATCTGCCAGGATCACTTCCGGGTCGTTGGCAAGGCTCCTTGCAATGGCAACTCTCTGCTGCTGGCCGCCGCTTAGTTCTGTCGGCTTGTGGTACATCCTGTCAGATAACTCAACCAGGCTAAGGAGCTTTTCCGCGGTTCTCAGCCTCTGATTCTTGTCAGTGCCCTGAAATATCATCGGCAAAGTAATATTCTCCAGCGCAGTCAGTGTATTTATCAGGTTGAACTGCTGGAATATAAATCCAATTTTTCTTCCCCTTATCTGTGCAAGCTCTGACTCGCTGAGCTTGGATATATCATGGTGCTCAAGCATTATAGTTCCTTTCGTCGGCACATCCAAACACCCAATCATGTTCACGGCAGTGGATTTCCCGCTTCCGGAAGGTCCCATTATAGCAAGAAACTCGCCTTTCTTGACGTCAAGGTTAAGGCCTTGAAGCGCATTTACTTTTATATTTCCCATCTGGTATACCTTCCATACATTTTCCAGCCTTATCACGCTTTCTTTCATTTAAGCCTTTGATTTTTTGATGAATTTATCTGTTATTTACCAGTTAAGTTATTCTGTCTTAATAAAGTTTCTTTTCACAACTTTTAAATAAAGAAATTTTTAATTTCTAATTTAAAAGTCCGACGATTGTAATCGTCGATACTTTTAAATATTAACATTTATTCTCAAAAACAATGAAAGAAAAAAATCCAAAGCGCAGATGGGGATTAATACTATTCTTGGTTATTATCATGGTAGGCACCAGCTTTAGTTTCGTATTTTATGGATTCTCCCCTTCAGTTGAAAGAGTAAAATACAACGGATTTTCTTTCTCAACAAACGGCCAGATTTGGACAGCAAAAATAAACGGGCAGGAAGCGGCATTTAGTTTCCTGCCGGCTGATGTGCAGGATATATCTGTTAAGGATGATTTTTCAAAAATTTTGTCCGGTAAATACGAAATCGATACGACTTCAGAGGTTAACAGCACAAACAAGGAGTACATTGCCCTTGCAGAGCACCAGATGGGATTGACGCTGGGAAGTTACAATATTTATCTAAGCAAAGGATTCACAGCAAATAACTCATTCGGCTTGCCAATTATATCCTGCAGCAACGCTACACAATACACACCAGTTATTTATTTTAGGCACAGCAATTCAACGTCGATAAGCGTTCAAAACAATTGTGTTATTGCTGAAGCATCTTCGAACACAGATTTCATAAGGGTCAAGGACAGATTGTTATACGGAATACTTGGAGTGATGAGCTGATGGATCCCAGAAAAAAACTTGAAGTTCTGAAGGGCAGCCTGGACTCAGGCATCATCGGAAAAGAGGAATATGAATCAAAAAAGGAAAAGCTTGATCCCGAAATAAAAAAATTTGATGAAACCATTGAAGAGCTTAACAAATCGAATGAAGAGCTGGAAGACACAAAAAAATATTCTCATAAGGCTTTAATAGGAACAATAATTGCAATTTTATTATTGCTTGCAGCCATAGTCGCATTCAGTTTTTTTTACAAGCCCAAGCCGCTTACTTTGGAAGATCTGCACGTTCTTAACCTGCAGGGCAAGCTCAAGCCTTCACAGGGCTATGTTTACAAAGGAGTTTACAGTTTTGTATATCTTGACAATTTCTGGTACACTCAGCTTAAGTCCCCCAAAGGAACAAAAGTGTATGACATGGCTTTGCGTTATTCACCCACAGATTTGAAAAATATAACCATAGAAGGCCAGCTCAACACAAATTTATTTGACAATCAAACCCAGTTTTATGTGACTTTCAATCCGACTGGAAAATCTTTGTCGTACGTAAGTTTGGCTGTAGCTGATTTTGATACCCACATGACAAAAGTTTTTGAGAAAGCGCCAATCGCAGCCTGCGACAGGAATGGAACAGAGCCGTGCAGGGCACGCCCCATAGTAACATGCTCCAACACAGATAAGCTTGTTTTTTATGTAAAAGAATCGGACAGGCTCAGAGTTTATTACAACAGCAACTGCATAGTCATAGAGGGAAGCGGCTTTGATTTGGTTAAGGGCGCAGACAGGGTGCTTTACAATCTCTACCATATAATGGAGCAGAAAGAAGAGTGACAATGGAGCATTATTATTCAGAAGAGCCGGTATCAGAACTGAAAATAAAAAAAATCAGCCAAAATATAAAAGGAGCTGCACTTGAATTCTATACTGCATCCGGGGTTTTTTCAAAAGATAAGATTGACACAGGAACTTTGGCTCTTGCAGAAAATATGATTATTGAAAAAAATTCTAAAGTTCTCGATGTTGGCTGCGGCATAGGGGTTTTGGGAATCGCCGCTGCAAAATTATTCAATGCGAACGCAGTTATGACCGACATAAATAAACGCGCAGTTATGCTTGCGAAGAAAAACGCTGAATTAAATAATGTTAAGGCGGAAATTTATCAGGGGAATTTATACGAAAAAATTAAAGACAATGATTTTGATGCTGTTGTTTCAAATCCACCCAACACAGCAGGAAAAGAATTATGTTTTCAATTGATTGAGCAGGCAAAAAATTATCTGAAAAAAAAAGGAAGCCTGCAAATAGTTGCAAGGCACAACAAAGGCGGCAAAACTTTAAGCAAAAAAATGGAAGAAGTTTTTGGAAATGTAAAAGTGATTGCAAAGAAATCTGGATATTTTGTTTATATAAGTGTAAAGGGGTAAGCTATTACTTAG
>CAYHTH010000067.1:0-5226 GCA_964359525.1 uncultured Methanosarcinales archaeon
TCAACACAAGTCTGCTGGTTAGTGTAGCTTTCACAGCTTGCCCCTGCGCATTGGTTGCAGTTGCCGCTTACAATAGCAGGCAGGAAATAGCACATCTCTGCAATGCTGTTGCATTCCACTCTGTCGCATATGTTAAATAATCCAGTGCCGCACTGCGAACATAGCTGCCATGAAGAAGTTGTGCACTGAACAGAGCAGCATCTGTCCGTGTCAGAAGCAGTTAAGTTTGAGCCAGGGCATATTTCATCTGCTGTGCAAATGTCTCCTCCTTGCTCTGAGCATGATGCTTGAAATGGAATTTTGTCTTTGTAAGCATAAAATCCAATGCCTTCATAATTGTAATCAGTAAATCTCTCAAGCACTTTGTTCTTCTCTTCTTCTGATATCGTATAGAAATGGTCTCCTGTTACGGAATTGTAAAGGCGATAAACTGGCAAGGTGCTTGTTGATTGCGCATCATAAGCATAAAATCCAATGCCTTCATAGGCATAATCTGGAAGATTTTTAATTACGTTGTCTTTTTCAGCTTCAGATAGTGTATAGAAATGGTCTCCTGTTACGGAATTGTAAAGGCGATAAACTGGCAAGGTGCTTGTTGATTGCGCATCATAAGCATAAAATCCAATGCCTTCATAGGCATAATCTGGAAGATTTTTAATTACGTTGTCTTTTTCAGCTTCAGATAGTGTATAGAAATGGTCTCCTGTTACGGAATTGTAAAGGCGATAAACTGGCTTGGTTTCCGGGATTTCTTCTGAAATGCAAGCACCATCCTTGCAGCCATTTGGGCATTTGTAATTATTTACATTAGAGTCATCTCCACAGTAGTATTCAATGACATAGCCCTCATATCTTTGTAGGCCACATACATCTTCAAGAACCTGACCATCTGATAAAGTCACTTTACCTTTTGTATAATAATTCAAGCCGCCATCAGAATCAGTACAATTACTAGTTTTGCAGTCCTGCGGGCATGTTCCTGCACGGCAAGGAGCTTTTGGACATGGTTCTTGTACACAAATTGGACAATAATCAGATTCTCCCTCTTCGCAGATGTTGTTGTCGCAAGTTGTTTCTATGCACCTGCCATCAATGCAGCGATTGACAGGGCAAGGCTCCTGCACGCATTCTATTTGTGAGCAGTCTCTGTCGGTTGTGCATTCGGGGCCTTCTTTAATGACACATTCACCATTAACACAGACATTTTTTGGGCATGGTTCTTGTATACAGGCTATTGGTGGGCAGTCTCTGTCTGTATTGCAGCAACCTAAACCGATTCCTTCGCTGCATTTCTTGCTAATTTTTGCTGTATACACTCCAGTGTCGTCAAATTTAACACTAACCTCATTAACTATTTTCTCAACTGTTAAGTTATATTCACCACTTTTGTAGGTTATGGCTGCACCCAAATATTCCCCTAAAGGAATTTTATTGCCGCCTTCATAAATTTTAACTCTTAACCCTTCAACAGGATTTTGGTTTTCATCGATACATCTTCCACGGATAAAGGTTAGTGGCTCTTTAGTAATATAATTGTTGCCAGATGCTTCAATTACCAGACTTGAAGAGCATCCAACTTCAACAGCCTTTAAAGATATTGGATAAATTTCGTAAGAGGAAGAACCGCCTGCAGTTGCAGCCATAAACTTAAAGTCAATCTTGCTTGCTTTTCCTTCTTTACCTTCTTTAGTTACCAATTCCTTAATTACCAATTCTGCATTCTTTGAGTTTGCCAGTAAAACCCAGTCCTGCATTAAATCTGTCTTATAATACATTGCCACTTCTTTCACAGCATCTTCATTTTCAAACACTAATCTGATAGGAATTGGCTCGTTTACTTTGAATCTAGGAGAGAATTCTATGTGCTTTAAAACAGGCAATTCTATTGGATTGCTGTTATATGTAAATCTTGTGTCTATTTTTGTTGTTGCAAATATTGGATATCCAGAAGGAATCTCAACTTCAATTCTATAATTTCCATTTTGTGCTAAGTATTCATTGAGGCTTTTGTAATCCCACACCTCATCAATAGTTAAGTTTCCCGCTTTTATTAAAACCGCATTAAGGTATATTTTGTATTTTGGTGGTGGTAATCTAACTTCTTTTACTCCACTAGGGGTAGATATTGTTTGTAAAGTATTTCTTTTCAAATAAGATTTTCCATCATATCCTCTTAATATTATGTTATTTAATTTTAGTAAATTATCGCTTACAACAACGCTGGCTGGGGTAAATGGCGATGTTCCAAAATAAATATGCTCTTTTTGCCCTGGAACAGGATTTATATCATAAAAAATACTTTCTGAGTTGTAATGCTCTTCATGAACGACATCCAACAGAAACGTTAGATCATTATCCTCCGACGTGAGGTAGTTTATTTTCATACTATTAGAAAATGACCATCCTTTGCCATAGACCGAATAATCAACTTTATCCCCTTTTAAATAATACACTCTATTCTGGGGAACCCCTAATCTTACCCAACTAGTCCCTGCCATTGTTTGAAATGGCGCAATCCAAAATAAGATATTATCATATCTATACGAAGCATTTGCAGGATAATTATATGAATAATTGTATATCGCTAAATCATCATATGAATAACCAAGTTCTGTAGGAGTCGCATCATTAACGTTATGCAGCGCCCACCCCAATAAATACTGTTCCTCTGTAACCGGATATATTTCATCGTTTCTATTAGGGCAACCGCTTAATAAAAGAGCAAGTACAAGTGCTATGACCAAAATTAATATTTTATTCAATTTATTTATTGGCATTTTAGCTGCAAAGCCTCCAACTAAAGCCGCGACTGCTACCGTCACTTCCACTCTTTGGTCTTGCCTTTGATGGCACGCCATCGTATTTGAAAAATATGTCAGTGTCTAAATTATTGCTAGGCCTGTTTGAAACATAAACAGTCCTGTTGCCATAATTTGGGTCTGTCATATCATAATTTAGGAAACAGTTCATGCCATTATAAACTCTAAACGCTTTCTGCCATTCATACAAAACAAGATTAGTCCCGTCAAGCGACTGGGCTTTTACCCTAAATGGCTTAGCTTCTTTTATATCCAATGTTACAGGCACTTTCTTGTTCTTTGGAACATCAATTACCTTCATCAAAATATACTCGGTATCGAGATTGCTTAAGTCGCCAACAGCATAAGCAATATACTTTCCGCTTGGCAAATAAAATGGCTCGTCTTTTCCGGCATCATATTTAGTTTTAATATAACTTAACGATTCATCAGTAATTGCTACATCATAATGTGGCTGTTGATTTCCAGCTTTTACAGATATTACAAGCTGTGAAACTGAGTTTAACGAATAAGGCACTTTATATTTATTCAAGCCATCAGAAATAGCTAAAGTTCCTTTAATAGCTCCGTCTTTTTCTGGCAAATCAATAATCGATAAGAAAACATCTTCACTAGAGCGAGGCATTATGCTTATATTCTTTTTGTTTAAATAAGCTACACCGCAATCTGCTTCTAAGTTTAGTGCAACATTCTCCTTTTTATTATTTTTTATTGTTATTTTTTTAGGCTTTGGCAGTTCATCTACAACTTTTTCAAAGCTTATAGCTGCAGGCGAAGTTAGAATAGCAGCACTTCTAGATTTTTCAACATCAGCTAATCCTGCTCCATGCTCATTACTATCGTAGCCTAATTCTTTGGCATACAGCATTAGGGCACTTTTTATATCCTCGGGAGCCCATGACGGGTCAGCTTGTTTTAGCAATGCAGCAGCTCCTGCAATATGGGGGGTTGCCATTGAAGTGCCTGAAATTGACATATGGTTGTTATCTAAGCATTTGTTAGTGTCAAAGTAACTGGCATGCTGAGATGATAGAGCTGCGCAAATATTAACTCCAGGCGCCACAATATCCGGTTTTATTAAATATTCACCATCAAATTCTACAGGGCCTCTGCTGCTAAATAAAGCCATCTGATTATTTTTGTCGGTAGCTCCAACAGTTATCGCTTTTCTTGCAGTTCCTGGCGTTCCTATAGTCCCTTTTGAAGGGCCTGAATTGCCTGCAGCTATTACTGCAACAACGCCTTCCTTTACTGCATTATCAACAGCGGTCGATAATGGGTCATCAGGTCCACAATCCTTATTGTACTCAAAACATCCTGCTCCTAAACTCATACTTATAATATTAAGGTGGTCTGAAAAATCACCATCTTGATTTGGATCAACACTTCTTTCAATAGCTGCAATAATTTCGTTAAAGCTGCCACTCCCTTCTGAATTCAAAACTTTATAAGCGACAATTTTTGCATCAGGCGCAACTCCCTTTAAAGCACCATTTCCAGCAGCAGTTGCAGCAACATGAGTTCCATGCCCATTGTCATCCATTGGGTCATTATCCTGATTTACAAAATCATAGCCACCAATTACTTTGCATTCTTGGCCAAAACAACCGCCTAAATCAGGATGGGTGTAGTCAACTCCTGTGTCGATAATCGCAATAGTAACTCCTTTCCCTGTCAAGCAATCTTTCCCGCTTGAAGTACAATTATTTCCATCTTCATCCAAAAGCCAGACTTTATCAGCATTAATCAAAGGAACAGACTCTTTTAAGGTTCCCCAGACTATATTATTTGTATGCACCCCACTTACGCCTTTAACTTTTCCTATTTTTTCAGCTTCTTTTGCATTGACATCCAAAGCAAACCCATTAAACACTTTTTCGTATTCTCCTAAAACATTAATTTTATTTGGGTCAGAGACTACATTCCCGGTTATCTGGTTAGTAATCTGTTTATTTAGCGCCTCACTTATACTTTCTTTTACTTTTTCCCTATTTGATATTATCTTTTCTTTCTGCTTAGCAAGCTCGTCAGGCACATCGCTAATTCTTGTTGAAAGTATCATATAAGCGTATTTCAAAGGGTTAAGATAGCTCATAGATGCAATTTTCTCTTCATTTTTTTCTGCCTTTTCCATTAATTCGCTTTCTTTGGCAATTAAAGGCTCATCTTGTAGCTCTATAATATATCCGTTAAAAGATGTATACTGAGCATTGCCATCTCCAGATTTAGCTATCATAAACGGATTGATATTCTTGCCACCATATCGAACTGTAATTTCATTTTCGTTATAACCAAATACACTATAACCAGCCACGTTGCTCATCTGTTTAGCAAGCTCTTCAGTTTTTATGTTAAGTTTTTTATCAAAATATAAAGAAAGTTTAGTTGGTTCTTGTGAATATGTCGG
>CAYHTH010000068.1:0-5186 GCA_964359525.1 uncultured Methanosarcinales archaeon
TAATCCGTATTAGAAGACGTTGGTAAAAAATTTAAAAACGAACATTTATATATTTCTTCCAACCTGAAAAACTAATGGTTATTAAAAATATAAAAAAATACCAAAATCTAAATCCTAATGGGGGTTTTCTTATTGATTGCCCGGGCTGCAAAGAAAGGAAAGAATATCATGCAAAGGGCTACTGCTACACCTGTTATAAAAAATTTAGTTGGAAAAGTAAAGAAATAAAATGCAAGAGCTGTGGAAGAATAAGGCCCCATAAGGCTTTCGGCTTGTGTGCTGGGTGTCATGTCAGACTTCATCACTACGATCTTATAAAGAGATACAATACAAAAAAATGGCACAATATAAGTCTTGAAAAGTTAAGAGAGATAACAAAAGTATGTGTTTCTTGTGGTTTTGACAAGCTGATTACAGTGCATCATCTGGATGGAAATAAGAAAAATAACGACGACAAAAATCTGGTAGGTTTATGTCCGAACTGCCATAAGATGGTTCACACTTACCAGTATTTTGAAGAAGTTAAGGAAAAATTGAAGAAAAAAGGTTATGATACCGAAAAAGTTCATCCTACTAATTATGTTAAAAGGTGATCAAATGCTTGACAAACTGGAAACTGAACTCAAAATAAGGGGTTTCAGCGAAAAAACTGTCAGTGCATACCTCTACCACAATAGGAATTTCTTGAATTTCATCAAAAAAGAGCCTAATTCAATAGATGAAAACGATGCAAAGCGTTACATGGCTTATTTAATAGCAGACCGAAAATTAAAGCCAAAGAGCGTAAATCTTATGTTAAGTTCCCTAAAGTTCTTCTACAAGGAGATAATTCAAAATCAAGCCTTTAATGCAGTTAAGGCGCCAAAAGTGGAGAAGAAGATTCCAACAGTCCTTACAAAAGACGAAATAAAGAGAATGCTTGAGGCCACCTCCAATCCAAAGCATAAGCTGCTAATTGAGTTTATGTATTCTGCGGGATTACGGGTTAGTGAATGTGTCAGCATGAAGCTTGACGACCTTGATGTAGTTGAGAGAATGGGCAAGATAAGGCACGGAAAAGGCAACAAGGAAAGATATATCATCTTGTCAAGCAACTTGATTACTCATCTGAAGGAGTATATTCCTAAGAAGAAAGACGCCAGCGCCTACATTTTCTCGGTCAATAATCGGCCAATAACCATAAGGCAGGCACAGAAAGTCGTTAAAGAAGCTGCCAAAAAAGCCGGAATCAGGAAAAGAGTATTCTGCCATGCACTAAGAAGCAGTTTTGCAACCCATTTGTTAGAAGACGGCACGGATATAAGGGTTATCCAGGAGCTTTTGGGCCATTCTGATTTATCCACAACACAGATTTATACAAAAGTATCCACACAGCAATTGAAAAAGGTAAAAAGCCCTTTGGATAATATGTGATTAAAACTTTTAATCAAATCTAAGAAGTTTTTATAGTAAACATGACAAAATAAAGAAAAAAATATTAAAATCCAAACTCCATCAGGCTTAACTGCAATATGTTTTCTTTTGTCTGCAGTGTCTTAAAGGCCGGATCCAATCTCAAGTACGGCTTGGAGTTGATATACCTCTTTATGATTGGAACTCCTTTTTCAATAATTGAAGTTACATAGTTTCCTGCCAATTGTTCCGATATTCCCAGCTTGGCCGCAATATCGGAGTAAGTAACTCCTCCTTTTTCTTCTTCAAGGGTGTAAATAACCAAGAATACTTCCTGCTCCCTTCTGTTTAGTCTCTTGACGTCAAAATCAGGCTTTTTTTCTACAGCCACATTAAAATTGGACTCGATAAACATCTGGATGTTGTCAACTCTCTCGCTTATTCTGTCAATTTTATTTTCAATCTCGCAGATGTATTCATAATTGGCTGTTATCTCGTTTGTATTCTCATTAATTGCCTGAAGGTGATCTTCAAACTCATTCCTTATTTTTGTAAACTCCTGCCTTAACGCCTTGTTTAAACGATTTAAATCTAGACCAATGCCCCTAAGAAAAATTTTTCCAAATATGTTAATCACCCCAAGAATTATGCAAAAATCAGGGGTTTAAATAGATTTCGGTTTAGTGTATACAGCGGATAATTTTGAGAAATAATGTTTTTCTTTTCCGGCCCTCATCACTCCAACCTCTTCCATCTGCTCAATCTCTTCCAAAAGCCTGTAGAAGGAGCTCTTGGAGCAGAAATTCTGCTCGTCAACTACCATTTCCTTAAGCTGGAGGGCAGATATCTTTTCATATTTTCTAATGTAAGAAATCATAACACTTTTAACATATTCTTTTGAGTTTCTTGTAATTTTTTTGATTATTTTTTCCTTTATTGAAGCTTTTTTTTGCTCCAGTCTCTCCAATCTTTTTTCTATGTGGGAAAAGTCAATACTCACTTCCCTTGGAGCCTCTTTTTGAACTTCAATTACCTGATGTTGTTGTCTTGATTGTGCCTGCATTCTGGTCAATTCATCAACCTTAAAAT
Source organism: uncultured Methanosarcinales archaeon (assembly GCA_964359525.1). Classification (GTDB taxonomy): domain Archaea; phylum Nanobdellota; class Nanobdellia; order Woesearchaeales; family GW2011-AR4. The sequence goes on from CAYHTH010000068.1 coordinate 2,482, forward strand.
TCAGGTCCCTTATCTTGGAAATTATGCTTTCAAATGAATAATAATCGTCAATGATTCTTCTTATGTCCTCCCTTGTTTTGGGCATGTACGACATTTCCATCTGGAGCTGCCTTATCATCTGATCCTGCTGCATATTTTTTTTGTACAGGAAGTTAAGCCACTGGAAAATGTTTGATGTATCATTCTTTACATTTGTAAAGGATTTTTTCAGAAGATCATTCATTACAACTAATCTGTTTCCTGTTTCATCTTTCTTTTTCCAAAACATATTTGTCAAATTTATTTCAAATTATTTAAATCTTTCTTTTTTTGGGATTATTATGGGACTATTATAGTACTAATTTGGGACTATTTATAGACGACAAAAATAATATTTTGGGACTATTATGGGATAGTCTTGGGAATATAGTGAGACTAAGTTGGGACTGTTAATAACGGGTACCAATTTCACTACCCTTATTTAAACTTTTTTAAAATTACCCCGGTTATAGTAATTTTCTGCAAAGAAAATTAAAAAACTTAAATAAAAATTTTTGAGAAATTCCTGCAGATTTTTTGTCGTTTTTTGGAAAAAGGAGTTTGAAAAATTAAGGTTTTAAGGCACATCATAATTAAAAGTAAGGATTAAGAACAGGGTAGGTATATAATTATTTTCAATACTGAAAATAATAAATAAAATTAAGTTTACTCGTAAGAAGTGAGAGTTAAAATAAAGTATAAACTATAAAGATAAGTAAGAATTAGCGTAAAGTGAATCACATAATATTTATTTTCGATATTGAAAAAATATAAATAGTAGAACATTATTCGTGTAAAGTGAGAGATAAAATGAGTAAACTAATGTCAAAATCAAAACTTGCAATCATATTATCCAAGCTAGAAGTGTTCAATGACCCAAAAGTAAGGCAGGAGCAGTATCCAACAGATAGCGAGGTGGCAGCTTCGATACTGTGGAATGCTTATCTTTTGGGAGATATAGAAGGAAAGGTAATAGTTGATTTAGGATGTGGAACGGGTATTTTAGGAATCGGGGCCCTTCTTTTGGGTGCAAAGAGGGTGTTTTTAATAGATATGGATTATAAGGTATTGGAACAGGCTAAAAACAATATTTTAAAGGTGAAAAGTGAGAGTTCTATGTATAATAATATAGATTTGAAGGCTGAGTTAAGATTAGCGGATGTGGGGGGAGTAAAGTTAAAAGTGGATGTAGTGATAGAGAACCCCCCTTTTGGAACCAAAGTGAAGCATAGCGATAGGCTGTTCCTAGAAAAAGCATTAGAAATAGCTCCGATTGTGTATTCCTTCCATAAAAGTGAGAGTAAGTCCTTTTTGGAAGGGTTTGCGGCTCAAAAAAATGCAAAAATCACCCATATTTGGAACTTCAGATTTCCTTTAAAAGCGTCTTTTGAGTTTCACCGACGACAAATCCACAGGATTAATGTGAGCTGTTTCAGGTTTGAAAAATAATATATTCTGTCGTCGAGAAAAATGATTTATTTAAAAAGCACAAACATCAAAAGATTTTTAAATCATCTTAATATCCCATATAACAAACAAAATGGAAATCAAAATTCTCGACGACAAAAAAAATAAATTGATGCTGGAAGTCAAGGGCGCAGACCACACTTTGTGCAATGCTTTGAAAACAGAATTGTGGAGCGACAAGCACGTTAAGATTGCAACCTATAGCATCAGGCACCCGCAGGTAAGTGTACCACAAATGATAGTCGAAACAGATGGTGAAGTAAGCCCTAAAAATGCTTTAATTAATGCTGTCCAAAGACTGCACAAAACCAATGAAAAGTTCAAGAAAGAGTTTTCTGCTTCAATCCGCTAAAATAGTTCGTCTAATTCTTCATTTTATATAGGAAAATAATTCTAAATGGTTATCAAAAAGCTTATAAATACATAGTGCCTAACTTCTTTGAAATGACCTTTTTTAGAGTAAAGAAAATAAAAGGAAAAGAGTATGCCTATCTTGTTGAGAATGAATGGAAGAGGAAAGGCAGTCGGCAGAAAGTCAAGGGTTATTTAGGCAGAGCCTACAGACTGAATCAGACTAATAAAATTGATTTTTCTGAATTTATTAACAATGATGAAATAGAAAAGTATGTTCAAGATAATGAAGCTAATAAAATAATTAAAGATTTAATTGAATGGGAATTGCTTAATTTTAATGTTAACAGGGACGAGTTCAGCGTTGATTTGGGAAACAAAACATTGCAGAAACATAAAAAAAATGCTGTGCTTGTTATGAACGAGGGATTCATGTGCAGCCTTACTTTAAGTAATCTGCTTGAATTCAAGCTAGAAGCTAATGAAGATAGTGATGGGTATAATTTTGCAAGAACATTTGTAGAAGCCGGCATTAAGGTGCCACAGGATGTTTTTATCGGGCTATTTGCAAAACTATATAAAATAGACAATAAGAGGATTGAATGAGATGGTGAAGATTATAGGAATGCTACTGATTATAAGCAGTTTATTTGCCATTTTGGTGGGAGCATTTGTTGATGCAAAATATGTTTCTGCAACCCAAGTTACGGGAAATCTAATCTCAAACATAGTGGCTCAGCCAGCGGTCAATACAGGACCTGCTTACTACTTAGAGGCGCTGGCCTTCTCCTATTCCATAATAAGCATGATTATAGGATTGGTGTTTGTTTTAAGATTCTGATTCAAAATCTATTTAAAGAAAGCTGATT
>CAYHTH010000069.1:0-5149 GCA_964359525.1 uncultured Methanosarcinales archaeon
GAAGGATTCAGAGATTTTACAGGAACAGATTTGTGTGCCAAGGGTTCCAGGTGCGTTCTTAAGGAAGATGCTTTCCAGCAGCTTGTGAAAGCGCAGGATGCTGCTGTAAAAAAAGGAATTTCGCTTGAAGTTTATTCTGCTTACAGGTCATCGGAGCAGCAGCAGGCGTTATGGAATGGAGATACTCCGGAAAAATATGCCCAAAGATACCCCGATCCTGCTGTGAGAGTAAAATATGTCTGCAATCCTGACGGCGGAGAGGTCAAATGCCCGCACATGAGCGGAAATGTAATTGATATTCGATTGAAAGGAAAAACAACAGGCACAATGAGCAACGCTGACTGGAACAATTTGTATAATATTGTGACTTCAGCAGATTCAAACAAACAGCCTTTGTGGGTCAAATATTCGAATGAGCCGTGGCATTTCGAGTGCTGCAACACACCAAGATACGCGAGAGCAATAGAACAGGGAGTAACCTCAATAGTATAAAATGGAAACAAAAGATTTAGTTTTATTATTGATGATTCCGGTATTATTGATAGGAATAATTACTTTTGTTAATCATAATTCCATTACTGGAAATGTAGTCGCTGAGCAAATTGATAACGAGAAACTAGGAACTTATTCCGTCATGCCTTCTTTCAGAGCAAAGATTGATTACAGCCTGCAGGATTATTCTGATTTGAAAACTAAATTACAAGCTTCAATTGACAAATGCGTCAAAAGCGAACAGCAGGATATTAAAAGCTGCATTAAAACTGAAACAGACAGCTATGGATGGGGCTGCAATGAAAAAGATTCTGATGTACTTTATGATTTTACGGACAAACTGAAAGAATGCATTAATCTGGAAAATGAAAATGCTGTATGCAGGTTTTCACTTGATAAAAAAGGAAATCTGAACAAAGACAGTTCCAAAAATCTGCGGATTGTTCTGACAAATTGGTATTATCCCAGAATAAAAGCTGAATTGTTTGAAAATGATGATACTCTTCTCGGGACAGAATTTATTGAAGCAGGAAAATTGTTTTATACAGATTATGAAAACAAGGACAAAGACAGCAAAAATCCTGACACTATAACAATCAAGATTGAATTTAAAGACGGAACCCCTTCTGTGCCGCTGGCTTATGCTGTAATTGGTTCTAATTTCGTAAAACTAAGCAGGACATTCTTGATTTACAAATCCAAAGGAGGCATTAAATTCATCGACGAGAATTTTGAGTCAAGCTTCAGGGGCCCGGAGCCTGCAAATACAATAATTGATTTGCCCCGTATGCAGGGGCTTGATTTTTGTGCCAAAACAGGAAAGAATGTAATTGCTTATGACATTTCAGACGGCCAGGTCAAATCAAGGGAAATTGTCTACAAATTCGCAATCACGCTGCCGAATCCTGTTCCTGCCCCAGTCAGTGATTTTCAAATCAAAGATAATCTGAAAGCTGAGAATTCGGCTTTATTGGTCTGGAAAAAAGATTCACAGGCAGGCATTAAATACTATTCAATTTATTATTCCACAAAAGATTTTGCTGATGTGAAAATCAGTGATATTAAAAAAGATAATTCAATTAAAAAAGTTTTAGTTCCAATTAATAATCCAGTTGAAATTGAAAGAGTTGATTTGGATAGCTGCGAATTCAATCCAATCAATGAGCCCTGCAAGTATTCTGCTTATAATCAGGCTTTATTAAAAAATAAACTGTATTACATTAAATCTGAAAATAAATTTGTTTATGTCCTTAGTGATATTAGCGACGGAACAGAATATAATCTTGCAGTTACTGCCGTAAATGACAAAAATGAAGAGATTGACAATGACAAGTCAATAAAAGACAATAAAAATATTTTTGAATTAAATAAGAATTATGTTAAATTTACTTCTGTTGATGATTTGGCTCCGGGAAAAGTTGAGAATCTGCAGGCTGCAAGTTCAGAGAAGGGAAAGATGAAACTAACTTGGAATCTTCCGGTTAATAATATTGATGGATCCAAGAATAATGATGTGTATGCCTTTAATGTCTATTACCAGCAGCAGCTGCTTATTTCAAACCCTCTGCCAAGCAATTATGAAAGGGTTATTGGCTCAATTCCAAAATCCAGCTGCGATGGAAAACCTTCATGCGGATATACATTCAACAGCCTCAGCTCCGGCAGAAACTATCTTTTTGCTGTAACTGCAATTGATATTAATAAAAATGAATATTTTGTTGATGGAGGATATGCAACGACAACGGGCATAGTGCAATAAAAAATTTGATTTTAAGTTTTTTAATTATTTTTTCATTTTTTATTCTTAATGGGTTCAAACACGGCTTTTGCCTTAATTGTGAGCGAGTTCGCAAACGAAGCTCACTCGCAAGTCACGCAAAAGCCTATTCGCAAAACTTTTTTCCACACTACGTATGGAAAAAAGTTCTGCACTCAGTTTTCACCCAACGGAACTGAACGAAACTCATTTCAAAACAGGTCTCCTATTCTAGCGAAGCAATCTAAGGAAGTTTTATTCGGTGATTATAAGTTTCCGTTATTGTATTATTCTGAATTTCAAAACCAAAACTATTATAAATCATTTCCACAAACCTTTTGCTTATGATAAAGATTCCTTATGAAGAGATAGTTCTCAAGATAAATGAAAGCACGAAGATGCCTGCTTCTGAAATTGAAGAAAGGGTTGAAAAAAAATTAAAACAGCTTTCCGGGCTGATAAGCAAGGAAGGCGCTGCGCATATTGTTGCGAACGAGCTTGGTGTCAGGGTTTTTGAGCCATTATCGGGGAAACTGCAGATTAAAAACATTCTGAACGGAATGAGGGATGTTGAAACAGTTGGAAAAGTTCTGCAGATTTTTGACATGAAGGAATTTGTTTCTGCCAAAGGGGCAGGAAAAGTAGCTTCTCTTCTGATCGGGGATGAAACCGGCACAATCAGGGTTGTGATGTGGGGAACTCATGCGGAACACGCTGCCAATATCGGGCAGGGTTTTATTGTTAAGGTCATTGGTGGCTATGTTCGGGAGAATAACGGAAGAAAAGAGATTCATCTTAATGACAGAAGCCAGCTTCTTATTAATCCAAAAGGGGAAACTGTAAATAATGTTGCAATTGAGGTTAAAAGTGGGAGCAGAAAAGAAATCAAAGCGCTTGCAGAGAATGACAATGAAGTCGAGCTGCTTGGAACTGTTGTTCAGGTTTTTGACTTAAGGTTTTACGAAGTCTGCCCGAAATGCGGCAAAAGAGTAAAGCCATCATCTGATTTGTTTGCATGTGTTGAGCACGGAAATGTTATGCCTGCTTATTCTTATGTTCTGAATACCGTGCTTGATGACGGAACAGAAACAATAAGATGCGTTTTTTTCCGCAATTTGGTTGAGAAGCTGTTGAAATTAAATCAGGAGCAGGTGCTTCGATTTAAAAGTGAGCCTGCTGAGTTTGAGGCAGCTAAAAATGAACTGCTTGGCACAATTGTTAAATTAAACGGCCGCACAAATAACAATTCTTTATTCAACCGGCTTGAGTTTGTTGTACAGAACGTTGATACTAATCCTAATCCGGAAGAAGAGATGAAAAGGCTGCAGGGTAATTAGTTTTCTGAATAATCTTATCATATTTATTTTACTTGAAAATATATTTTCTACTAGCAATGGACACTGGACATCTTCACGTGAACTATATAAAGGAGTTCTGACAATATTTTCTGAAAAGGTGATACAAATTTCAAATACAAAATGGGAAGTTTCAATCATAGAATTGAAAAAGAATGGAGCAACAAAATACAAAGTAACCAGAAGAATGCCTGAAATGCATGTTGCTGAGACGAAAATGTTTGACACAAAGGAAGAAGCATTAAACCAACTAGAAGAATGGCTAAGTTAGCTCTTCCATCTTTAACTTTAGTATGTTGACAAGCTCAGGCTGATTGTGATAGTAAACATCAGGAATATCCAAAGAAAGGATGTGCTTCTGCATGTAAAGCTTAGGAAATCTTTTGGCTATTTCGCTTCTTTGCGCATCTTCCATAACTATGATCATATCAGCCCATCCAAGCTGCTTTTCTGTAAGGGGCTTCTCATTATACAATCCGGCAGATTTAGTTTCGAATTTGGCTTTGAAAATCTCTTCGGCTGTCTTGCTCCTGTTCTCGTTCTGGTTGCAGATGAAAAGGACTTTCATAGTTTTGACATAATGCTTCTAGAATATAAATCTTACTAGGCATACCACTGGACATCTCCGCATGAGATTTATAAAGGAGTTCTGCATAATTTAAATTAACCAGATAAAGCATATTTATACGAAAAGTTTATAAATACGTAAAACGTACTTTGATTTGGTGATGAAAAATGAACATGGAGACAGCTAAAATGTCGGAAAGAGGCCAGATAATTATACCCAAGGAAATAAGGGAGGAAATCGGAGCTTCAACGAACACAATCTTTGCAGTAAGCGCTCTGGACAAAGATACAATTGTGATGAAGAAGATTGATGCACAGTCTTTGGTAGAAGAATTCAGGCGGATAAGAAGCAGGACAAAAAAGTTGTCTCCGGCAGAAATTGAGGCGGAGATACATGCTTATAGAAAGAGTAAAAGTAGTAATTGACACTAACATAATAATCTCCGCATTTATTTCCCCATTCGGAGCATCGGCCCAGATATTTGAATTATTCTTGCAGGGATATATAATAAATTATACTTCTGAAGAGATTATCCAAGAGCTGGAAAGAGTCATCTATAGACAAAAATTTATTGGGTGCATTGAAACTCATGATAAGCAATTCATGATTGATAACTTTAGGTCATTATCTTTAGTTATTGTTCCAATTGCAAAAGAAAAAGTCATAAAGGATGATTCGGATGATGATAAGATAGTTAATTGCGCTTTAACTGCAGGCGCAGCAATAATTACTGGAGATAAGCATCTTTTGGATTTAAAAAGCTTCAGTAATGTTTCTATTCTAAGCCCAAGAGAATTTCTGGAGAGATTAAAATGAAAATAAAAGAGATTTCAACAGACCAAAGGCCACGTGAGCGACTGAAATCAGGTGTCAGCTTAAGTGATTCCGAAGTGCTTGCGTTAATATTGGAAAATGGCAGTAAAGGAGAGAATGTAATTGACCTTTCGCATAGATTGATTTCAACGTTTGGAGTTGAAA
>CAYHTH010000070.1:0-5051 GCA_964359525.1 uncultured Methanosarcinales archaeon
CGGTTATAGAGAATGTTATGATAAACCAGCCTGTTCCGATAGGAACCGGACTGCCGAGCCTGTCGGTGAAGCAGCCCAAATCAGCAAAGGAAAAATAAACAAATTTAAATTAATAAAATTAACCACGCAGTTCAGTTAATTAAAATTTATTAACGATTAAAAAATAAAAAAAATCAAATAACAAAAAATAAAATTCAATTAAAAAAATAACAAAATCAAAATAAAAAATTAAATTTAAAAATAATTAAAATGGCGAAAATAACATCAGCGGAATTAAAGAAAATTGTTAAGGCGGGCAATGTGATACTCGGCACAGAGAAGGCTGTTAAAAGCCTGAGGCTTGGTAAAGTTGAGAAGATAATGTTAAGCTCAAACTGCCCTGCAGGAATCGAGAAGGACATAACTTATTATGCCGGATTGACAGGAACGGAAATTCATAAGCTTGATTTTCCGAATGATGAACTTGGAATAATATGCAAAAAGCCTTTTTCTATATCTGTATTGGCAATAGTTAAACAACAAAATTCCACAAGTTCTAGGTGAATGTAAGATGGAATTTTGTGTCAAAAAAATGCAAAGCATTTTTAGGATCCCGAAAATCCCAAAGATTTTCGCGATGTTCAAAAATCAGAATCAGCAGTGGAATTTTGAGTGTCAAAAAGCCACGCAATGTCCAAAATTAAGTAGAAATTCATCAGGTTTTCATCTGGTGGTTTTTGACAGGTGCAAGTAAGTGAACAAGATTAAGTATGATTCTGAGCTGATAAAGCTGATAACTCTTTTCGAGTCGATGACCGGCGCCGGCGTAAAAGACTGCATTGCCGGCGACAATCTGACATTTATAGTTGAAGAAAATGAAATGGGCAAAGCCATCGGAAAGGGCGGAGCCAATATAAAAAGATTGGAAAGCGCATTGAAAAAGAGAATAAGGGTTGTTGAATTCAGCAGCGACGTTTTGCAGTTTGTGAGAAACCTTATTTATCCGGCGGAAGTTGCCGAAATAAAAAATGAGGGAGGCACAATCACAATCAACGGCAAAGACGCCAACACAAGGGCAATGCTCATAGGAAGGAACCATCAGAACCTAAAACAGCTCAATGATATTGCAAAAAGATATTTTGACGTCAAGGAAATTAAAATAATATAGCTATATAATAACCATAACATTTAAATAAAGAAAATTAAAAATTTTCTAATTTAAATGTTCCGCAGACGTCGAGGTCTGCGATACATTTAAAAATCAGGCAAAAATACTAAATCAGATGGCAAAAAAATCAAAAGGGCTATTCGCAGGAAAGAAATTAAAGGCAAGAAGGAATTTTGGCAGATGGCACTACAGAACTTACATTCAAAGAACTTTAAGATTAAAGGAGCGCTCAGACCCGCTGGAAGGAGCTTCACAGGCAAAAGGAATTGTGCTCGAGAAAGTCCAGCTTGAGGCAAAACAGCCAAACTCAGGAATGAGAAAATGTGTTCGTGTCCAGCTTATTAAAAACGGAAGGCAGGTGACTGCATTCTGCCCACGAGACGGCGCAACAAAAATGATTGACGAGCACGATGAAGTAATTATCGAATGCATCGGCGGCGCAATGGGCGGCTCAAAAGGAGACATCCCGGGAGTCAGGTGGCAGGTTATCAAGGTTAACGATCAAAGTTTGGACGCATTATTGAAAGGAAGGATAGAAAAAGCTAGGAAGTAATTCAACCGTTCCGCTAGTTGACGGCGGAAAACTTTTTCGCGAAAAAGTTTTATCAAAAAATGTAGGATTCGCAACTGTGTTGCTCATCCCACGAAAATAAATAGGCGAGACAAAAAATCAATGTCCAAAGATTTTTTGTCGAGCAGTAACTATTGTGAGGACATAGCCCGAACGGAATTAAAATAAAGAAAATTAAAATTAACAAATCAAAATGTCAGAAATAAAAGCTTTTAACAAATGGAGTATGGAAGGCATTAAGGTAGATGACCCTGGATTGCAGCCGTATGTAACTCTTAATGCAAGGATTGTTCCAAAGACCGGAGCAAGATATGCCGGAAGCAAGTTCCACAAGAGCAGGACTTTCATTGTTGAAAGGCTGATAAACAAACTGATGGTGCCGGGGCACAAAAGCAAGAAGCATTACAGGACAAGCGGCCACATTACGGGAAAAGCCCCTACTTCTTATAACATTGTAGAAGAGGCTTTCAAGCAGATTGAAAAGACAACAAAAGAAAACCCGGTCAAGGTTTTTGTCAAGGCTGTTGAGAATGCCGCGCAGCGGGAAGAAATAATCACAATTGAATACGGCGGAGCCAGATATCCAAAGGCAGTTGAATGCTCACCCCAGAGAAGAGTTGATTTGGTTTTGAGGCACATGACCCAGGGCGCATACCATAAGAGCGCCAACACAAAGAAATCAATTGTTGGCAGCCTAGCAGACGAAATTGTCAGCGCCTATAAAATGAGCAGCGCGTCAAACGCAATTGCAAAAAAGCAGGAAATAGAAAGGCAATCGGATAGTTCTAGATAAAACTGATTTTTGTTTTCTTTATTTTAGTTATCTATTATTTTATTCAAAAGACTTAAAAATATGCTATTCTTATCTTATCCAATGAAAGAGCTTTTATTCGGCACCGCAGGCATTCCTTTAGGCGCAAATCCGAGAACAACTTCATACGGAATAAAGCACGTTAAAAAGCTCGGATTAGGCTGCATGGAATTAGAATTTGTGCACAGCGTTAATATTTCAAAAGAAAAAGCTCCTGAAATAAAAAAAGTTGCAGAGGATAATAATATTATCTTGACCTGCCATGCGCCTTATTACATCAACCTTAATTCTGTAGAAAAAGCAAAAGTGAAAGCGAGCATTGACAGGATAACAAATTCCGCGAGAATTGTGAACTTGTGCGGCGGCTACAGCGTTGCGTTTCACTCCGGCTTCTATATGGGAATGGAGCAGAAAAAAGTTTATGACACAATCAAGAATAATATCAAGGAAATTGCCAAGACTTTGAAAAGTGAAGGAAATAATGTCTGGATAAGGCCGGAAACAACTGGAAAGGAAACCCAATTTGGAAATGTAGACGAGATTCTGCAATTAAGCCAGGAATTTGATAGTGTAATGCCGTGCGTTGATTTCGCGCATTTTCACGCAAGAACAAATGGTGAATACAATACTTATGCAGAGTTTGCAGGCATTCTTGAGGCTATAGAGAAAAAACTTGGAAAGCGGGGACTTGAGAACATGCACATTCACATAACCGGTATTGCATACGGCCCGAAAGGAGAGAAGCATCATTTGACTTTAAAAGAATCTGATTTGAAATATCAGGAATTATTGAAAGCTTTGAAAGATTTTAAAGTGAAAGGGGTTGTTATTTCCGAAAGCCCGAATATAGAAGAGGATGCATTATTGATGCAGAAGATTTTTAAGTCAATTTAAAAATTTTTATTTGACTTTAAATTTATCTAAATGCATTTTACGCTCAATTACTATTCTGGAATTTCTTACCCTCATATATAAAATTAATATTATAGCCAAATATGAAAAATAAGCAATAACTTCCGTCAGGCTCGGGTTTCCGTTATATCCGAACAATCCTTTCAAGAAGCCTCCGGCAATTCCATCGTCGCTTAATATATTGTTTATATTAAATAATGGAGTGATTATTCCAGGAACTAATTTTACTTTTTCCAATTCATAGAATCCATGCGCGACTAATCCTGCTGCAAATAAAATAAGCAAAACGCTGCTTATATTAAATAATTTCTTAAGATTAATTTTTCTTGTGCTTATAAAGAAAATGTAGCCGGCAGCAATTGCCGCAATAATTCCGAGTGTGCCGCCTAGAAAGTTAATTCCGCTTTGATAGTTCAGCGCATTTAGGAAAATAACTGTTTCAATTCCCTCCCTTATTATTGCGATAAAAATTACCATGAATATGCCGAAATGCGAGAACATGACTTGGGAATTCATTAAATGCTTCTCGACTTTTCCTTCAATTTCTTTTGCTATGTGCCTCTGCTGCATCATCCACAAAATCATTGTTGTCAGGAGGAATGCCCCAATCAGCATTGTAACCCCTTCAAAAATCTGTTCAGAAGCTCCTTCAAATTCTCCTGCAAAGAAAGTAAATGTAAAGGCAGCCAAAATGCTTGCAAGAATTCCGAATGCAATCGCATAATAAACTGTTTTTTTGTAATTCTGATTATTTGTCTTATTAAGATAAGCGAGAACAATCCCAACAACTAAGCCTGCTTCCAGGGCTTCCCTTGATGTTACTAAAAATGATTCTATCATTTAAAATCCTTAGTGTGCTGGTTTACCGTGAGCAGATTTTTGGGAAGAGCCGTATGCTGCTCCTGCATAAATTCCTATTCCTGATCCGATAACTCTTGCTGCTGTTGCATATGCTGCATAATACGGAATTATAAATGAGGCTGCAGCATACCCTACCAACCCACCAGCAACTGCCTTTACAATTCTTTCCAAACTCATGAAAACCACCTCAACTTAACGATTGTTAATTTTGGAATATGAGACGATATATAAAGCTTTCTGAAAAATGAAAAAAGGTTAATCCCAAGAATGAGGAAGTAATTCTTTAAGTTTGACTACTTTGTTTTTTCCAATAATTACTTCTGTTTTTGTGTTTTGTTCATGAATCTGATTAATAAATTCCCTGCATCTGCCGCAAGGAGCAAGGATTTTTCCATCTTCTAGAACCGCAACGATTTTTTTAATTTTTTGCTCGCCATTTGTAACCATTGCTGCAATGGCTGCATGTTCAGCACAAAATCCGATTCCACAAGAAACATCCATGCAAACTCCAAGATAGAGATTGCCTTTATCTGTAAGTAATGTGCATCCAACATCTCCTACCATAAACCCATGCTTAATTTTTCTAGATTTAGTTACCAATTTTGCTTTCTTGATTAATTCTTCATTTGTAATTTGCGGTATAATGATTATGAGTAGAGTTCTACTTTTAATAAGTTTTCCATAATTTTATTATACTATCCCGCCTAAAACCGAACCAAGAATTTTCATGAATATAAAATAAAGTCCTG
>CAYHTH010000071.1:0-4965 GCA_964359525.1 uncultured Methanosarcinales archaeon
TTTTAAATTTGCTTACGACGGTTTTTAAGTTATCCAACCTTGGAAAAGAAGTATTGAATAAGTCTCCTGCTATCAGAATAAAATCAACTTTTTCTTTTATGCATTTGTCTGCTGCTTTTATGAAAGCATGCGTGCTTGTGTCCTTCAGTTTCGGATCCCTCCAGCTTCCTATGTGGCAGTCCGCCATGTGAGCAAATTTCATATATTGAAGAAAGGATTGCTGATTTTTAAATTTATGTGATTTCCCTCTTCAAAACCGCAAACTATATAAGCAAATTGCTGTTTACAGTCGTAAAACAATTAAAAGGTGATTTAATGGCAGAAGTAGTATGTAAGTGTGGGGTTAAGAGAGAGGGAGGATATCTATATTTTGTAAATAAGGACGGCAACTGTGCCAGAGTAGCAATGGCAAGAGCTGGCAAGAAGTCAAGCAAGAAGCAGGAAGTGCTTCACAAGTGCGGCGTAAAGAGAAAATCGGGCTACCTTTACTTTGTCGACAAGAAAGGAAATGTCGCAATGACAAAGATGAACAGGGGCGGAAGAAAGAAAAGAAGATAAATTATTTTTTTTCTTTTTTTTACAATAAGTCTTTCAATTTCTAAGAGATTATAAAAGATTAATTCAATTCGCTGAACTCAACAACTTCCTGTTTGACTTTTACTGTGTCCTTTGCGATTTTCTCAAAATTAGGTATGCTGACTGGAGTTACAAACTTTGCGAAATTGCTTGTTATCAACGCTTCCCCAACATCCAAAGAAGCAATTGTCCTGTCGTCATTGCTTAAGTCCTGCGCAGCGCTGTCTATAATTGCCTGCCTTTCCGGCTTCATTTCAATGCCCAGAATTATTTTCGTGTTTATGTTTGCCAGAATTTCTCTTGGAATTAAAGATGGGAGCTGGGTTATTGCAGTCAGGCCAACCTTGAATTTGCGCCCTTCTCTTGCGATTGTTGAGAAAATATTCGGGCCAGCTTCCAGAATCTCCTTGCCGAGAACTCTTGGCGCCTCCTCAAGAACTATTGAAACAACCGGCTTTGAATCCAGAGTTCCGTGCATCTTGTAATTCTTGTATTTATTGAAAACTTCATTTGCTGTCAAGCTTCCTATCAAAAGCTCAACACTGCCTGAAAAATTTGAAGTGTCCACAATGACCAGTTTTCCCTCTTCAAGATGCCTGCATATGTCGCTTATTGTTGCATGGCCGGCATTCAGCTGGAAAATCCCGTTGCAAAAAAGCTGATTGTTTGAAAAATCCAAATCAAGAATGTAAAGCATGCGCCTCTTGACAACTGCTAGTGTATCTGATTTAAATGCGTCCTTTATGCTTAATGTTTTTTCCAGGATTATTGATTCAATCCATTTATTTCCATATTCTTTGTAATAGAGGTTTAAGCATTGCCTCTGCGCGTCTGAGAAATCAACAACTCCGTCAAAATGATGCGGCTTGATTGTTTCAAGATTTATTCTTAAAGTATTCGTTCCTATCGGCGCATTTCTTGATGTGTAATAAACAAGATTTTCTTTATCAGGATGGTCTTTCAACCCAAATTTTGTTGTGCCGTAATATTCATTGTGCGGGTCTAAAACCAAAATGCCGCAGTAATTTTTTCCCATTACATTCCACAATAAGTTTGAAACCAAAACAGATTTTCCACGACCGGTTGTTCCTGCTATCAGAATATGATGGGAGAAAATTTTTTCCCCGTCAAGATAGATTGGAACTTCCAATATTTTTGAGCCTGACCTCAGATTGCCAACCAGCAAAGGATTTTTTGGCTTTGACAGGAAGGATAAATCTTCCTCTTTAAGCTCCCTTATCTCAGAGAAAAAGTTCGGCAGGGATTTGCTTACAGAGGCGTTTTTGTTGTTTATTGTGAGCAAACTTTTTAGCATTGCAAGCATGTAGTTTCTCAGGTTTGGGTCAAAGAAATCCAAATCTGCGTTTTCTTCCAGCTTCATTCCTGCAATCAATTCAAGGTTTTGCTGGGATATCTGGCTTCCATAAACTAAATCATAAACCTGCATCAGGATTTTTCCGTCAGGTGAATCAGAAATCAATAACTCTCCAATTTCCATGGATTGGCCGGCTTTCTGTCTTGCCACTATTCTTCCAAATTCCCCAGAAATAACTTGGCCTTTTATCACAGTCCCACATCCTGAAGAATAAGTATACAATATATAAAAGTATCGACGACGTAAATCGTCGAACTTTTATGTTAGAAAATCCTTTGGATTTTCTTTATATAAAAGTTGTTGTCAGGAATTTGAACTATTTTAAGTTACAAGCCCAAGCTCTTTTTTATCGCAGACCGGTTTCCCAGACGTTGTATTGTAATAGCCATGAACACACACGTCTTCAACTTCTCCAACAAAGGTAAAGGTGGTCGTAGCCAGTTTTTTGTCTGCGGGGATTAATTCCAAGCCGCCTGTATCACCCCCAATAGGTAGCTGGCCCGTAGAGTCTTTAAGGGCGTAATAATTAACCAGACCATAAGGGGTATTGAAGGAGTATAAAATAAGCGGGTTCCCCTGAATCATAATTGTTTTACCGCTATATGCAGAAGGATTTTTTAATATATCAGAAATTGGCCTTGGCTTCTCATGAGGGATGGAATAATAAAGAAATGCGATGAATGCCCCTAAAACAATTAAAGTACCGGCAGTTATGATTAAAGTCTTGGTTTTCATAAATTTGATTAACGGGGGATTATTGCTGCGTTTTTAAATATTTTGTATAGAGAACTGATTATTTTATTTCCATTCTGATAATCTGCCCGATTTCATCTCTTGAGACAGCACAGCCGCCGATTTTTACCCCCCACAAAACGCTTTCAAGCAAATTTCTTTTTGCATCTGGCAGTTTGGTTATGTAACCATCTAAGATACCATGCTCGTATGCAATTGCAACAAGCTCTATCGAGCGTATTGCCCTTATGTTTTTTGTTCTGCTCCTGAATTCTTTTAAATTTAATTCATTCACGCTTATTGAAGTATGCAAAGTTTTTTTCAGGATTTCAAGAAGCAGTTTTGGGTTTTCCATCAGCAATCTTGTTGTTTTTTCGTCTATGGCAACAGAATCTGCATTTAGGTTTATAGCTGCTGCCAGTGTCGACATTTCCGCGAAATGAACAATCTGCATGTAATTGCCGAATGCCTTAAAAGTGGTGTTTGCTATAGCTAAGAGCTTAGGGCTTTCATTTCTAATGAAATCATTGTCTATAATTTCTAAAACTCCATCTTCAATTAATTTTTCAATCTGGATTGCCTCGAATTTGAATTTCTTTATTTCAAATGGCCTGTCTACTAATTCCTTTTTTACACTTGATGTTAAGTAAAACTTGCCGTTGAAATGTTTTTTTAACGGCGGAAGAATAAATAATAAATTGTTGGTTGCCAAGCTGATTATTGGCCCTGCATCAAATATTATTGATTTCATTCGAATAAACTCCTTGCAAATTTTAACCTGTTGGATATATTCACTAAGTCATCGAATTGGTCTATTACTGTAGTTTTTCCAAGGTAGTGCATCAGTTCCCATCTAGAAATTCCCAAAACTTCTGACGCTCTCGCAACAGAAATGCCGTGCTCACACAATTTGCAGCCTTTCTTGATCTGAGCCTGGTTTATGACTTCATTTATGTATAATCTCAATCCCCTGTCAACAGTCCTTATAAAACTAAATAAATCCTTTACTGATTTTCTGAATCCATCATCATTATTGCCCCTTAAGTTTGAAATGGCTGAGTTTATCATGGCCAGAATTCTGCTGAAGTCAAGCTCCTTTTCTTTTCTTTCTATTATTTTTGACAATGAATAAATCAGGATGGCTGTAGAAATGGAATCCTCATCCTGAAAAACGCTGGCGTTATGGATGACGTGATTGCTTAACGATTTTATTTCGGCGATGTCCGTTTCTTTTCTTTCCCTTAGGGTTTTGGCCAAATCGTTAAATACAGAAATCAGGTCTTTTTTTATTAAATCGTTCATAAAGAAATTTCTTGGATAGAAGTTATTTAAAGGTTTCGAAAATCATTTGAGGTTAACCAAAACTAATAAACTCTTAAGGGAGGGACTATACTTTCCGCACTTAATGATAAAATTGTTGCCCTCCACCCACCCTAAGAAGTAAATTTTGATAGTGCCTCCATTATCTAAGAAAAATCCAGCAATTTCTGCACAGACTGCTTGACTTCCTGCTTTCCATGGATTAATAATTTTCCATTCTTGTAAAGGATTATCGTGCAAGGTCCTTTCATTATTGCCAATTCGTGCTCCGATTTGGGCTTTTCGAAACGATATCCGAAATCCTCAAGTTTTTTCAAATCTTCTAGAGTATGGCCTTTATGTTTCTTTTCTTCTTTAAGAAACTGGCCGAAATCTGATAAACTCTTTTGGAATTTTTTATTTACCAATTCCTGATAAGGAAACCAGCTTTTCCTGAACAATTCAGGATATTTTTCAAAATTTTTCTGGAGAAACGCGACTGTCTTGGGGTCTGACATGTAGCCGGAGCCGAAGTCTATTCCCAATTCTTTTTTTGTAGTTCCTATTTCCCTGTCTCCTGTGACTTTTGCAATTATTGAGGCTGCTGCAACTAAGGGATAGCGCTCTGCTTTGTGCTCAAGAATTAAATCAACGTCCTTGTTTTTTAGTAATTTTTTCAAATAAATCCTGTAAGAGTCTATATTATTGCTCGGGCAGTCAATTATTGCCTGGCCAGGATTGAACTCGTTTAGAATTTCTGCCTGCTTGTGTGCTTCTAATCTGTTTAGATTTAATCCATCGCCTCCTTTGACAGCTTTATCTATTTCATCTGGCTGGATAATAAATATGTGGTAATATTTTAAAACTGATAGAAGTTTTGGATATAATTCTTCTCTTTCTTCACGAGTCAATAATTTTGAGTCTTTTGGCTTAAGTTTGATTAGTTTAGGCATATCTTTATCTTCAATCATGGCGCCGCACAT
>CAYHTH010000072.1:0-4962 GCA_964359525.1 uncultured Methanosarcinales archaeon
TTTTATAACCCTCTACAAAACAAATCTCAGAAGCGCCTCCAATATCAATTTCTTTCTTAACAGCGCTTCCAAAATCCGGAGTTATGCTACGCACAGAATTCTTAATGTCCTCCTGCAGTTTCAGTGAAACAATCTGCTCAGTCCTGCCTTTAAAATTAGAAATTGCGTTGTAGCCGTAAATTAGAATAAAAGATATCAGGAGTATTGTCAGGATGTAAATAAATATCTGACCATAGAGCTGTGATTGTCTCATTTTGCACTTGCATTTTTGTTCTTTCCCTTTCTTTTATTTTTTGACTCCTTTGCTATTTCCCGGAGCTTGATGAACGCATCTTCCTTCGGTTTTTTTGGGTGAGGCGTTTTCTTCCTTTGTCCGGTTAGTTTGTGCTGATGCTTAATCCCTTTGTGCTCCGGCGTCTTTTGCTCCTGTTTTTGTGTTTCTGGCGTACTCTGCTGTATTTTTTGTGTTTCTACTCTCACGGCTCCAAAGGGCTCAAATAACTTTTTCCTTTCTAAATTCATCTGCTGCTGTTTTGCCTTTAAGGCTTCGTTTATCCGTATTTGATCTGCGCCGTAATTTTGCCTGGGCCTGAAAACAGGCTGTGCAGGCCTTGGCACCTGAGACATTCGCGGAACTTCTCTCTGTCTCGAAATTTCAAATTCATTTTCTTTTCTTTTTTGGACTGCATTGTATGCCAAATAGCCAAAACCTGAAATCAGGATTATTGCGCCAAGGATAAACAATATAATTTTTGTTTTGCTTGATTTTGGAAAATCTTTTGGGTCAAGGGGATTTGTTCCTGATTCAGACTCGTCCCCATCGCTGTAGCCGTCTTCATCTGTATCCAGCTTATGGGGATCGGCGCTGCTGCCATAAGTCTCTTTTAATTTAAACTCCTGAACATTAGTCAACCCGTCCTTGTCATCATCGGAGTTGGCATCGCTTGGATCGTTTGGATTCAATCCATTTTCCACTTCCCATTGATCAGGCATCCCGTCCCCATCAGAATCTATCACTGCCGGATTTTGTGGTTCTCCGCCTGTTAATTTTTTGCACTGCGAATACCTGCAGCTTAAATCAGTTTGGCAGTCTATATCAGCTTCGCAGCTTCTTCCTTCGGCGCATTTTCTCGGGCACTGCCCGCCGCAGTCTATATCAGTCTCTCCGGGGCTTAATTTTCCGTCAAGGCATGACTCCTGATTGCCGCATGTTCCAAAATTGCACGAGCCTGCCTGGCAGTCACTGTTTGACCTGCACAATTTACTGCTTGCGCATTTTGTGCAGCTTCCGCCACAATCGGTGTCTGATTCATCCTGGTTTTTGTATCCGTCGCTGCAGGAAGGCGTCTGGCATTTTTTGTTTGAGTCACAGTATCTGCTCCCACAGTCGGAATTATCAGTGCACGCGTTATTTATTGGGCACGTTCCACTGTCCTTGCAGGTTATAGTAGGCTGAACGGTTACGTTGGAATTGCAATTTCTCGTGCTTATAGTGCAGGAACTGCTGCACGCTAAAGTTCCATTATTGAGGCTCGAACTGTAGCCGCTGCAGCTTAAATCATTTAAAGAAAAGACTGTTCCGTCGCATGTTTCCCCGGTATCGAGCTTATTGTTGCCGCACGGAGGCGTTCTTGAGCAGCTGCCCGTGTCAAGCTTGCAGGAGGTGCATCTTAATGCGCCTGCATTAAAGTCAGAACTGTAATCAATGCAGTTTCCTGTCAAAGGACCCAAATTATTTGTGTCACAGCTCTCCCCTGAATCAATTGCTGCGTTTCCGCATTTTGGCTTTTCTGTGCAGGAAGAAGTGTCAAGCTGGCATGTTGAAGAGCATCTGAGTGTTCCGCCGCTGAAGGAGGTTATATCTATGCAATTTTTTATCTGGCCGAAATTGGTTCCGTCGCACGATTCACCTATATTTACAATTCCATTTTGGCAGGCTCCCGATACACCGGCACATCTCGAAGTGTCAAGATTGCATGAGCTGCAGGTTATATTCCCGTCAGTAAATGTTGAAGGATTATAATTGATGCATTTACCGGTTAATGGCCCTAAATTAGTTCCGTCACACGATTCACCAGCATCAATTGCTGTGTTTCCGCATTTTGGCTTTTCTGTGCAGGAAGAAGTGTCAAGCTGGCATGTTGAAGAGCATCTGAGTGTTCCGCCGCTGAAAGCACTGAAATTTGTGCATGTATTAATTCCACCAAATAAACTGCCATCGCATGTTTCTCCTGGGTCAAGTTTGTTGTTGCCGCAG
The DNA here is from genome assembly GCA_964359525.1 of uncultured Methanosarcinales archaeon. Classification (GTDB taxonomy): domain Archaea; phylum Nanobdellota; class Nanobdellia; order Woesearchaeales; family GW2011-AR4. The sequence goes on from CAYHTH010000072.1 coordinate 2,258, forward strand.
TCGGGCAACTTAGTGCATAATGAGGTATCCAGCCTGCAGATGCTGTTGCATTGCAATTGGCCGCCAATGAAATTGGTATAATTCAAGCAGCTGCTAATGGCTCCAAATGAAGTTCCGTCGCACTCTTCATTTGGCTGGTTTATTACTCCATCCCGGCATCTTGCTGCAGGCAGGCATGCCGAAGTATCAACAGTTATTCCGTCACTTATTTTAGGCAAGCTGCTAAGTTCTGCATAATTTCTCGCCTTTACGCTAAAGAAATATAATGAATTGTCCTGCAAGTTTAAATTCCGCACCCATATCCATTCATTACTATTGAAAGTGTCGGTAAGCGGGGTTATGGGCTGGTTATCCTTAATAATTGAGTAAGAGTAATTTTTAATTCCCGATTCCGGATCTTCCCCAAAGAATTTTACCCTGAGCTTGTCTGCATTGCATGTTTTCTCAACTGCAAATTCAAGCGTGCTTGTGTCATTTACAAAAAGCATGATGGGTTGAGTTGGGTCTACAACAAAGCTTACCTTGAGCGGTCTCGACCATCGTTGAAGGTATTGGTCCTTGCATGCCACATAAAAGTCGTGCTTTCCGCTTGGAAGTGTAAGCTGCACTGTGTGGCCGTAAGAAGGCGCTCCGAATATAAAGCCAGTTTGAACAGTCGGGTCTGTTTCTGAATATTTGCACTGCGCAATTTTATTTGTTTCTATTGCCAAAACAATAATGCTAACATTGGAGTATAAAGGAGTATGTGAGATAACATTCAGCGGGCTGGCAAGGTTCACACTAAAGTTTATTTGAGAAGTGTCCGAAACAGCTTGGGCTTTATTCCTGCAGGCTGCATAATAAGTGTACACTCCTTCGTTATCCAAGTTTATTTGCTGCCTGTTTATAGCCAGGAAAGTGTTGTTGTCAAATCCATTAAATTTATTTTCCATGCTGTTGAAATCATTTGTATTGGCGCTGTACTTGCACACAGCAGGCTCATCTGTCTGGACTGTAAGAGTTGTCCTGACTGGCCTTTCTATGACCGGGTTTGGATAAGCAAATGAGTTTATGATTTGAGGTGGAGAGGTGTCAACGCTAAGGTCGAATATACTTGAAGATAATCCTCTTGAAGCCTGGCATTTGACATATAATTTATGTACGCTTGCGTCGCCTTCGGCTATTCTGTTAAAGTTTTGAATAGTGTGTATGACTCCGCCTGTCGATGAAAATGTATTCATGAAGTCGAATTCAAGATTGCTGTCAAGCTCGTACCTGCATTGCGCATTGTTGTCAGTCTGCACAGCTATGCTGAAATTATAAGTAGGGGATACTCCAAATTGTGGCTGCGACAGGCTAATTTGTGTTGAGTAAGCGTCAACTATAAATGTGGACGTTCCGCTTATCTGATTTCCTGCATAATCTTTTGCGGAAATTTCAAGGACTTTATTTCCGTCGCTAAGGTTCAAAGAAGAAGCATAATTTTTTTTATTGGTGGTGGAAAAAGAACCATTAACATCAGCCAAGTTTATTTTTGCAGCGCTCAAAACAACCTCTTCGCTGAAAGCAAGCAATGATTTCACAGGAGTCGAATTTATTATTGCTCCGGTTGCCGGAGTTATGTTAAGTGTCGGGGCAGTTGTGTCAACAACTATTGTTGCCGTGTACAAAGAATTCATAAAAAGATTGTTCTGGTTCTTTGCATTCAGCTGAAAAGTGTATTCCCCTTCGGGAAGGTCTTGGTTCAGGCTCAGGCTTAAAACTTTATTGAGCTCGCTGCTTGGCTGCATCTGGACCGCAAAACCGGTATTCATGTTTACCGCCCTTGCAAAGGTTATAATTGCAGGATCTAAAAATAAAACGGTGATAGTTGGCCTGGCGCTTCTGGTAAAAAATTTCTCATTAACTTTTGATGCACCGGTTACATTTATTCCTATAACGTGGGGATTCAGGGCGTCTCTGTGCGCTTCAATTGCTATGCGTTTGACTTGTTCCAGATTTTTTGCAGGATCCTGCGAATAGTATCTTACAACATTGTTTCCTTCCCGCAATGATAAAATCTTATTCCCGCTGGAGCCGTCAAAAATACTGAGGCCGCTCAAAATAAGTTTTCTGCTTGTTGTAAAATTATCATAAGGGTGGCCCCGCTGTCCGCATGGATCTACACATAGATATGTAGCATAATTGCCGGAAGTCCGCAGGCTTGGAGAATTATTTGCGCTCAGCTTGTCGTAAATGTTAATGTTAAAACTGTCAATCACCCCCTGCCTGGTTATGGGAATTAAAGTGGTGTTCGGGGCAAAATAATCCTTTTCGCACAAATCATCTGTGCAGTCAGGCGCATTGTCGCCGTCTGCATTCTTCACGCACTGGTTTCCGATATTCTGGCACACTTTTATGCTGCATTCATCGCCTGAAGGATTTATAAGATTGTTGTTCTCATCGTGCTGTATATTTTGGCTTGAGCATTGCGAGGGGTCATAGTTCCTGCAAGTCATATCCTGGCATGCGTTCGCCACGCCACTGTTAAAGTAGCATTTAAAATCTCCCTGGGAAAGCGCTCTGGATTTTTCCAGAGTGCAAACATCAAATATATTGTTAAAAACCCTGTTGGTTTCTACTGAGGGCGTGCCTTTTTCAACACACCACCTGCAATTGTATTCTTCCGCGCTTACACAAACTCCGGCATCAAAATCATTTCCAAGATTTTTCCACGTGCAGCTTCC
>CAYHTH010000073.1:0-4936 GCA_964359525.1 uncultured Methanosarcinales archaeon
ATGCTGAAAAATGCTAGATGAGAAAAGAATAAAGCAAATAGAAAGCAGAGTCAGGAATTTCCTGTCAGATGGCACTATTCAAAAAACCAAAAAGGCCGAGTATGTGGATTTTTTTCTGGAAAATGCAAGAAAATCGCTGCAATCCGCAAGCCTTCTGCATGCTGGCACGACAAAAAAAGAGCTGCAGGAAGCTTATGGCTTTGAAGACTTTGACGGCTCTTTGTGGATAATAAACTCAAGCTATTATTCCATGTTCTACATGGCAAGGGCATTGCTGGCAAACGAAGGCATAAAACTCAAAGGCGATCTTTCAATTCATCTGGTGGCTTTTGACGCTCTTGTTTATTTTTTCTATCTTACCGGAAAGCTGCAAAAGAAATTAATAGAGGATTTTGCAGAGGCTAAGGATGAAGCTACTGAAATTTTAGGGCAGGAAAAAGCCAAAGGGCTTATTGAAGACTATTATTATGAGAAACAGAAAAGAAGCGACTTTACTTATGAAATGGGGCTGACAGCAATGCTGAACAAAGCCCAGACTTCTTTAGAAAGAGCAAGAAAATTCAATGAGGAGATAAGAAAGATAATAAAGAAATAAACTAATTTAATTTTCCTGCTTGGCCTAATTTCATTTAGAATTTATTTGATTTCTTATATTATATCAGCTTTAGTGTTATTATTCTTAACAGCCAAATTATTAATTTAAAATCTTAGTTGCAAACCAGAATTGCCTTTCTTAATGCAAGTATGTTTTATAAATACTTTAATTTGCTTACATGTAAGTAACATTTATATACTAGTTGTTATACTTACATCCAATGCGAGGCGACAAGCGGGAAAGGATACTAAGGGCATTGCTCAGCAGCAAAGAAGCGTTAAGCAAGAGCGGGCTGTCAAAGATGGCAGAATGCAGCAGGCAGTGGGTTATCCTTTTCTTGAGGGAATTAGAAAAAAAGAAACTGGTAAAAAGAACTTTGCCAACAGGCAGGAAAAAGCTCCTGCAATATTGGATTAGCATCTCAAAAAAGCCGAAGAAATACAGAAGTTATATGGTCAAAGAGCCGTTAGAGCTGCTTAAAAAAACTAAGATGGAATACGCCCTGACAACCTATCAGGCAGAAAACATTGTGCAGCATTATCTTTTTCCATCAAGAGTAGACTTATATGCAAGGAAAAATGATTTGGATAGCTGGCACGCCCTTATGACAAAAAATGGATTGTATGGCAAAGGAAATGTCAGAATCTTAATTGCTGATGAGCATGTGATGTACGGAAAAAGGATTATAAACGGGCTTTCAATAGTTTCAATGCCTCAGCTTATAGTTGATTTGGCCAATGAAGGAGGACCTTGCAAAGAGGCTGCTGAAATGCTAATGAAGGAGTTATAAATGTATAAAGAATTTGAAACCAGGACATCGTATATATTACTTGCAGGAAGTCATTAAAAATCTAAACGAGCCCATCTGCATACTTGGAGGGTGGGCGGTTTTTATTCATGCAAACAGCAAATTTGAGAAAGCGCAAGGCAGGCCATATTTGGGAAGCAGGGATATTGACTTAGGGTTTAACATGAAAGGAGATTTAAGAAAATCTGCTTTGTCCCAAACTATAGCCATCTTAACTGAGAAGCTCAATTTCAAGCCATTAAGCTTTAGGCTGGTGAAAGAGATACACACAGAAACAGAGGAAGAGATTAAAGACGAAGAAATCGTGCCAGCCCACTTCACCTTTCCAATGTATGTTGACTTGATAGTGGATTTCATTCCTGAAGATTTCGGGAAAGTATTCAAATTTAATCCAATTGACGAGCCTTTGCTCAGGACTGTGTTTGAGAAAAAAGATTTTGTCATTGTCAAAGAATTTGGAAAGAACCTTCTTCTTCCAAAGCCAGAACTTCTTTTGGCAATGAAAGCAAACTCTCTTCCAAACAGGGATAAGGAGCACAAAAAGATAAAAGACATTTGCGACATGTTTGCTTTAGCATGGTACACTGACCTTAATCTTGAAGAGATTAATCTTAAAAAATATGTTTCTGAAAAGAATCTTAAAAAGTGCCTCGAAGCAATAACACCCAAAGATATTGAAGATGCGTCTGCTCAGATAGGCCATGGCAAGGAAGAGCTAAAGAGGATCCTTACCCTCCTGCTTGAAAAGAGATAAATAAAGAAACATGAGTCTTAGGCACCGGACACCAAAAAGCAATTAACCGCCACTGGACATCTCCGCATAAGATATTTAAATCACCATAATGCCAAAATTCTGTTTTAAGACATAATTTTATAAATTTGATTTATTATCATAATGTGCATTTAACTTATAACTATTTATTTTCCATATAGAAAAAAATATCTACTAATATAATATGATAACCTACGCAGATAAACCATACAAGCCTGAACAGATAAGGCACATACTGAATCCTCTCATAGATAAATGGTTCTTTACAAGATTCAAGGAATTTTCGCTGCCGCAATTATTTGGAGTAATGGAAATACACTCAAGAAACAATATTTTAGTCAGCGCTCCAACAGGAGCAACAAAAACTTTGACTGCTTTCCTGTCAATTTTAAATGAATTGATTGATTCAAGCGAAAAAGGAATTCTGGAAAATAGGGTTTACTGCGTTTATGTATCTCCATTAAAAGCTTTAAGCAATGACATTCATGTTAATCTGATTGAGCCCTTGAAAGAAATGGAAGAGATTGCAGGAAAAAAACTGAATATAAGGGCAGCAGTCAGAACTGGAGACACTACAGCCTATGAAAAAGCAAAAATGCTGAAGCACCCTCCGCATATTCTGATAACAACTCCGGAAAGCTTAGCGATAATGCTAAGTTCGGTAAAATTCAGGGAATTATTAAAGAATGTTGAATGGTTCATTTGCGACGAAATTCACGCTCTGGCAGAAAACAAGAGGGGAGTTCATCTGTCACTGTCAATTGAAAGATTAAACAGGATTTCTCCTGCAATGACGAGAATTGGCTTGAGCGCAACAATAGCGCCATTGGAAGAAATTGCAAAATTTCTTGTCGGATATGAAAAAGGGAAACAAAGAAACTGCAAGATTGTTGACGTCCAGTTCCTCAAGGAAATGGATTTGAAAGTTCTCTCTCCGGTTCCAAATCTTGTGGATGTAGAGCATGCAATGATTCACGATTCAATGTACACTTTGATTGATGGCTTAATTCAAAGCCACCGAACAACTTTAATTTTCACAAACACAAGGTCTGCAACAGAAAGAGTTGTGCATCACCTAAAGGAAAAATTTCCAAAAAATTATATTGAAAACATCGGAGCGCATCACGGCTCATTGTCAAAAACTTTGAGGCACAATATAGAAGACAGGCTAAGAAAAGGTGAATTGAAAGTGATTGTGTCGAGCACATCGCTGGAATTGGGAATTGACATTGGATTTATTGACTTAGTTATTTGCCTTGGCTCCCCGAAATCTGTTGCAAGGTTTCTTCAGCGCGCCGGACGTTCCGGACACAAACTGCATTCGACGGTAAAAGCAAGGATAATTGTCCTAGACAGGGATGATTTGGTTGAGTGCGCCGTTTTATTAAAGTCCGCAATCGAGAAAAAGATTGACAGGATACATATCCCGACAAACTGCCTTGATGTTTTGGCGCAGCAGATTCACGGAATTTCTCTTGAGCAAAAGTGGGATGTTGAAGAATTATGGAATTTAGTCAGGCAAAGTTATTGCTATCACGCTCTTGAGCGCAAGGATTTCAATGAAGTTTTAGATTATCTTGCAGGAAAATATATTTCGCTTGAAGATAGGCATATTTATGCAAAAATATGGTTTGATGAAGATTCAAATGAAATGGGAAGAAAAGGAAAAATGTCAAGAGTCATTCACATGACAAACATCGGAACAATTCCCGAAGAGTCTTACATCACAGTAAAAGCCGGCGAGCAGGCAATTGGCGCCATTGACGAGGCATTTCTTGAGAGATTAAAAAGAGGAGATGTTTTTGTTTTGGGCGGAGAAAAATATGAATTCCTGTACGCAAAGGGAATGGTCGCTTATGTAAATGCTTCAGTTATGAGGTCTCCGACAATCCCGTCATGGTTTTCTGAAATGCTGCCATTAAGCTTTGATTTGGCTTTGGAAATCGGGAGATTCAGGAAATTAATGAATGAATTATTCTGCAACAGCAAATCAAAAAAAGAAATCCTAGAGTTCATAAACCGCTATCTTTACGTTGACGCAAATGCTGCCGAATCAATTTATGATTATTTCTATGAGCAGTTCAATTACGCGGAAATCCCCTCGCATTCAAGAATAATCATTGAGCATTATACCGATGACAAAAGCAGGAGAAAGTATTCCATATTCCATACTTTATACGGGAGAAGAGTAAATGACTGTTTGTCAAGGGCAGTTGCATTCGCAATCGCAAGAACGCAGCACAAAGATGTTGAAATCGGCATAAATGACAACGGGTTTTATGTTGCATACGACAGAAGCATAAATATCATGCAGGCTTTTAATTTGGTTAAATCAAAAGAGATGCGCAAAGTCATGGACATGGCTATCGAGCACAGTGAAATCCTTAAAAGAAGGTTTAGGCACTGCGCTTCCCGCGCGCTGATGATTTTAAGGAATTATATGGGGCATGCGAAAAGAATCGGAAGGCAGCAGGTTTCTTCAATGATATTGATGAGCGCTGTCAAAAGAATTGACGCAAATTTCTGCATCCTGAAAGAAGCCCGAAGAGAAGTTCTTGAGGATTTGATGGACATTGAAAATGCATCAAAAGTCATTGAAGGCATCGAGCAGAAAAAAATTCTTGTAAAGGAAATAAGGACGAGCTTGCCTTCGCCGTTTGCATTTAATATTGTATTGCAGGGATTTACCGACATCCTGAAGATGGAAGACAAGGTTGAATTCATCAGAAAGCTGCATGGGCAGGTCATGGCGAAGATAAAG
>CAYHTH010000074.1:0-4876 GCA_964359525.1 uncultured Methanosarcinales archaeon
GCTCAATGTCGCTGTCAGAATGCTTCCGGCTATTATGTTAAATATTAGCATCACAGCTCCGGATATAAACACATAAAGCAAAGTGCTCCTTATAAGATTGTTTCCAAGCTGATATCTTTCATTTAATTTGTCAGAGCCGTTTTCAACACCATTTGCTATTACTGTCAGGATGTATGTAATCTGCACGACATAAATTCCAACAATCAATTGAAAATAAAATGTCGGAACCCCATCTCCAAAAATGCTTATGAGGCTGTCGGCCGATCCTGCTGATTCTGTGCCTGGTATATTTTTTAATTGTCCTGATAATTTTCCCAAAATAGAGGTAATCATTGATGTGATTCCAATCACCACTCCTGCAATAACTGGAGTCAGGAATTTTATCTGGGAGCGCATTGATGAGATTATATCTGCCATTAAATCTTTTAATCTCTCATTTACTTTGTGAATTTCCTTGATATAACGGGAAACATTTGTCAGTGCCTGCGCAGCAATCAATGGGCCTTTTTTTATTGCCTGCGTCAAAACTTTCATTGAGCTTTCTATTAAATTGCTGGGGAAAGAGACAAGAGCGCCGTGAGCCGGGTCGAAGATTGCCCTTTCGATGCTCATTCCAAGCCGTGTTATATTTAGGCTCACAAGCTGGAAAAAGCTTCCGGAGATTGTCCCTTCCATTACGCTCGCAACTTTTCCGACCGCAATTTCAACAGGCAAATTATCCCCCAAGCGGTTTCCAAGCTGGAATAATGCTGCTGCAAATTCGAGCTCAAGCTGTTTTGCCTTCTCCCTTATCTTGATAATATTCTTAGACCTCATCCTGTAGTACAAGCCAAGGGGAATCCCGATGCTGAGAGGGATAAACAAGCTCAAAATTGATGCGCCTAATCCATACGGCCCAATTTCAGTATTAGTTGTGCTGCTTATCCTGTACTCCAAAAAGCAGTATTTTAACTTGCATGGTGATGTTGCATCAGCACTCCCATAACCGAAATCAGGCAAGCCCAGAAGATGATAAACCAGCGGGCTTATTCCAATTAAAAATAAGATTATGCCAATAAAAATGCTTATAATCATAGGAGTGATTTGAATTTCATCCTTTCCAATCTTTATCAAAATATTTTTGTATTTTTTTAATCCCGGATTTTCTTCAGAAATATCAGTATCACCATATCCGGTCGGCCTTCTTGACAGAATATTTTTTCCAAGATAATAAACTATTACAGTCAGTAGGACATTGTAAATAAACGCGAGGTGATACCATTTTACACCGTCCATGAAGCTAACAACAAGAGGAAGTATAACGAGGCCTAAAATCGGGAGAATGATTCCAAGCATGTGCAGCATTGTTATCGGATTCTGCAGATTGTGGGCGTAATGCAGCATCTTTTCGTATGTTTCATCAAGTATGACATCCAAAGATTTGTCGAGGGCGTTCAATCTTCTTGCTTCATCTCCTTCATACAAAGAGCTTTCAATTAAATGAAATGCCTCTATGAACTCTATATTCCACTTTTTCCATGTTTCAAGATAAGTGTCAAGGGATTCTTTGACCGAAGAAAATTTTTCCGTTTCAACATCCCACAAAACTTTTTTCAAATCCAGGGAAAGCGGAGGAGCTAAATGCTGTGATGCAAACTCAATTGCATTTTCAAGATTTGAAGTGTGGCGCATGAAAGTGACGGTGTAGAATATGGACAATACCATCTGGTTGCTTGCTTTCAAGCGCCAATTATTTGCCATGAATTCGGGGGCTCTTGCAAGAGGCCTTATCATGCAAAGAGCGCCAATTATAAAGATGAAAGAGAAAAATATTGACTGGAAAACTAAGAATGAGAGCAAAGCTCCAAATACCGCGCCCAGAATTGGAATAAGAATTGAAAATGACGTTGCTCCTGTTGGGGTAATGTTTAAGTGGATTATGTCAATTGCTTCCTGGATTGCAGCAGCATTTTTCTGGTCGGGCTTTATCTTAAGGGTTTTCTCGCTGAAATTGCATAATTTCTCATACAGGCCCATATGCTTTGGAAGAAACTCGGCCTTGAATTCCTTGTATTCTTTTGTTGTTAGAGTTTGCGGGACTTCATCCACTTTGGTGCCCAGCTCTTTCTCTAGGTTTTTCTTGTAAATCTCCATCAAATTCAATAATTTCTGCTTGTCTATCTCAGATGGCATTAAGTAGATCTAATTAATTATCTGTTCACCTCTTTTTTTGGATTAATTATTTAATTATTTTATTTAATTTTGAAAATTTTTATTTTTTAATTAAATTTTGTTTCCTTTTATGATTATTCTAATTGATTTCTTTTTGTTTTATTGTATTCAAATTTACTAATATATCATAACTGCTTGTGAAAATCCATTCTTTTGACATGGCGCTTGAGCCATTCGTTCCAGTCGAAAAATATTCTTTTGGAATCAAGAGAGCCGACTTCTTCCCTTATTTTTTCTGAAATCTTGTGAAACTGGTCATTGCATTGTATTACAAATTCTGCTTCCAGCAAGTCAGAATTATTCGCTTTTTCCGCAAATTCAAGAAGAGTTTGTTTTGTCTTTGCGCGAAGAGTTATATTGTCCCAGACAGCGTCCCAATTGCCAGCCCATTCCTTTACATTGCCCGCTATGGCTTTCAAAATTTCCGAATCTCCGTTCATCAATTCATCGCTTGTCATTAGTTCATCTTTTTTTGAATCGTATTTCATCAAGTCAACAAATCCATTTTCTGTCAGGGGGTCAATTTCCCAATGCTTTCTGACTTCTGTTATTTGAGTGACTCTTCTCCACCTGTGCAGGCCGTCTGCGCTTCTTATAGGATTTGCAACTATGACAATATCAGTTGCCTTGAAGCTTGTTCTTGGCACCTGCAAATCATTTACAACCCTGTCAAAAACTCCGTAAGGAGAGTCGCCGTGAATTGTTCCTGCAACGACGTTTGCAAGAGCGCCGATTCGCATTGCCTCATACAGAGCAAGCGCTTCCTTGCTCCTTATTTCCCCAATAATTAATGCAGAATCACCCATCCTTAAAGTAGTTCTTATTCCCTCGTCAGCCGGAACTTCTGAAGTTCCTTTTGAGAGGGCAGCAGCTACTTTCATTGACTGGATGTTGTAGCCCAGTTTTCTCAGTGAATTTGTCGGGAGCTCCATAGTGTCTTCAATTGTTATCACACGATATTTTCTCATCAATTCAACCAATACAGCACCCAATAAACTTGTTTTTCCTGCGCTTCTTGTTCCTGCAATAAGCAGTGATCTCGAGCCATCGACGAGGAAACTTATTATTCCTGCCGCAAGCGGGTTCATCATCTTGTTCTTCATGAACAAAGGCAAGGTCCATGGCTTGTCACGGTGCCTTCTGAATGCAAATGCTAGGCCGCTTGGATTTAGCGGAGGAGCGACAACTGCAATTCTTGCATTTGCTCCTGGGATGGTTAATTCAGTGTCAAGAATCGGGTTTGCCTCATCTAATGGGCGGCCGGAAACAAGTCTTAATTTTGACGCCCAGCTTTCAGCTTCTGGGGTTGTCGGGACAATATTCGTCCTGCAGTCGGCATAATCCTGATGAACAATAAACATCGGAGTTTCTCCCATCGGCGAATTTATTGTTATGTCCTGAATTTTCTCATCCTGCAGCAAAACTTCAATCAGGCCGAATCCAACTGTGTACCTGACTAAAATTTTAGTCATCTCGTCAATCTCTGCTGATAATAATTTTAAATTCCTGTAATTGACAAGCTCTTCAATCAAATCAGAGCCAATATTATAGAAAACCTGCCTCATTCTTTCCGGATCAATAAATTCCTGGCGTGTTGGCTTGTGCTCTGCCATAATTTTTCTTGCAGTGTCAAGAATCTCATATTTTTCTTCCGTGAGCTTGAATTCGGGCGGTATTAAGTGATACAAATACTGCACATTGTCCGGCAGCTCAAAAATTGTCACTTCGGTGTTTTTGTCGAGCTCATAATTATCTATTTCCTCGCCTTCAGGGGGATAGCTTGACATAAGCTTTGTGAACATGAAATCCGGCCTTATGTCGGGAGTGAAAACTCTCCTGTAGAGGGCACGGTCATTCAGCTTGAAGCCTGACAAGTAAGTTTTTACGCTTGAGATTAACTTTGTTTTTTCCATTAGCATCATCAGATACTGCAAAACAGAAATATATTTTTTAGCGCACTCGGCATAAACAGGGTCTATTGACCTGTCTATTTTTATGCGCCCTTCCCTTATTGTTCTTTTTAATTCCACATAAGCCCCGATTGGGTCCCGCTTCAATAAATCGGCGGTTATATTCTGGATTGCCGTATACCACTGGCCTGACCATTTGCTGCATTTTGGGTCAGCGAGCAAAGTGTCATAACCCAGAACATCCCTCTTTTTTGTCAGCTGGGAATAAAGTTTTGCAATCTCCTGTACCATGGAAGCCTGCGAGAAATCATATTCATAATTCCTTTTCTGCACATAGACTATTTTTGTCACAACCCCTGCTTCCGCAAGAATATCCATTGTCCTTGACATGCACACCGGGTCATCTTCAAGAGAAGGAATATGCTGATACTGCTCCAAGTCAATCAGAACAATTGTTTCTTCTCCTTCCCTCAGAATGTCGTAAGTGAAAGGCTTTTTCGTTTCTCCAAATAGCGACATTATTTCTTCACCTTTTTTAGAATTTCAAGGGCAACTTCAACCAAATGAGACTTGTTCCTGTACTTTTTATTATTGGCTACCTCTTTTTCAATCCAATCAACCAAATCCCCGTCTATAGTGGCGCTTATGGGCTTTTTCATTAAATCAGCTGCTTATATTATATTATCATATTTTATATTATAAAATATAGTTTATGTTATTTTATCATATAACTGGTATTTAAAGATTGCGGTTTT
>CAYHTH010000075.1:0-4853 GCA_964359525.1 uncultured Methanosarcinales archaeon
ATACTTTGTAGGCAACCTGCCTTTTTTGAAATGATTTTTGTTCTAAGTCTGGCATTTGCCAGAACCTCCTTTACTTAATTAAATTACAGCTTTCCAATGTGGCCTCTGCGAGGCTCGTATATGTCACCGGAACGCTTCAATCTTTCCAAAGCTTCATCAATTTTTGGCTCATCCAAGCCGCGATTCTTCGCTTCGGCATACACTTCTTCTATTGGTATTGTTTTTCCTAATCTTGACTCAAGCTCTGTGATTACATCTTTTACTATAAGTATGTGGCTTCTTTGGGATGCACCCACACCTGTTGCAATCCTGTCTATGTCAATTTTTCCAGTTTCCCTGTCAAAGCCAACCTGCATCAAACAGTAATCCAGAAGTTCAATTGCTTTCTTTGCGTCTTTTCTCGTGACTCTGTCATCAAGGCGCGCTTTTGCAGATGCTTCACTTAACCTTACCAAAGCTTCAAGCTGTCTTGCTGAGATAGGGATTGCTTTTATTCCCCCTTCCCCGCTGCCGCTTTTCCTCATTTTCAGGTAATATTCTTTAATCTCTTCAAGCGCGCCATCAGTCAGTTTCGGAAATATTCTCTGCCGCGCATAAGCGACAAATTTTCTCAGAAGGTCTGTTGATATTTCCGGCTCATTCAAATCAGGAGCCTGATGCAAAGCCAGTATGTGTTTTGCCATCCTATCATCCCGAGTTTCATCCGGCAAATCTTTTATGGGAAAAATTAAATCAAATCTGTTAATCAAAGTTGGAGGCATATCAATCTGGTCAGCTATGATCCCGTAAGGGTCAAATCTTCCAAATTTTGGGTTAGCAGCTGCAAGCACAGTTGTTCTTGCAATCAAAGTTGCCTGGATATTTGCTTTTGAAATGCTGACTGTCTGGTTTTCTAGAGCTTCGTGCATTGCTGCACGGTCTTCGTTGCTCATCTTATCCATCTCATCAACGCAAATTAATCCGTCGCTGCTCAGCACCATCGCCCCTGCTTCCAAGGCCCATCCTTTCAGGAATTCGTCTCTGACGACAGCAGCGGTCAAGCCAGCTCCGCTTACACCTTTTCCGCTAACATATCTTCCTTTTGGCGCAATCAGAGTTATTCTTTTTAGGAGAGCTGATTTACCAGAATTGTGACTAACTATTCCATTTGCAATAAACATATGGCTTGCTGGAACTTCAAAATCATAAACATCTCTTATACCAGCTGGCATTATTTTAACAATCTTTTCATATCTTTGCGGAGTTTTTCTTTTTTGGATGTTGCTTCGGCTTCTTACATTTTCCAAAACATGATTTAAGTTGAGTTTCTTTTTCTCTGAATTAAATCCAATATGCTTGGCAAATAATTCAATATCCCTGGAACACCTTATGCACAAATTATCTTCTATAATTCTAGACTGAATCCCAAAATATAAAAACAATAGCTGCACATCTTTGAGCAAATCTTTGTTGACAGATTTTAATTGTATGGAAGTTCTTCCTCTGCCATTTCCAAAAGCGCAGCCATCAGCTTCAAATAACCAGCTTATAAATCTTGCAACAACATAGTTTGGGCTTCTAAATATCTGCTGTGGCACTCTTTTATTCGACAAAAATGATAGTGAACTTGCTATCTGTCTGCTGTTTATCTCAAGAATATACATATCCTGTGACGATATAAATTGTCTCAGTAAACCGTTCCCATCATCTATAGTTTTAGTTATTCCTGTCTGATTTTTTGTAATATAAGGTTGCACATTGAATGTATTTTTCCATAAATCAGATAATTTTTCAATCAAGTCTCTTTCTTCATTGTTAACATAATAGCTTACTCTGTAACCATTAGAATGAATATTTCCATCACCAATTACATAACCGCAGAGGGAAGCAAGCTCCGGTGTAAATTTGTCAGGCAAATTAACTTCTTTTAGCTTTCCAGATTTTGCAACTATCTTTTTAAAATCAGCGGGCACACACTTTTTTACCATATTTGGTATCTTAGGCATAACCCTTATTTCAGTTCCAAAATTAAGCTCATCAGCTCTTTTCCATCCTTCTTTTGTGAGAAGCGGATGGTTGTAAGTGCACACTAACTCTTTGCCAGTTTCTGTAACCACTTTAAGGACAGGTTGCCGCCTGTAATAATGAAATAATGTCGCGAAATCGTAGTATTTGTCTTTTCCATGCCTCCTTATTTTTGTGACAATTTCCTTTATGGGTTGTAGGTGCTCTTTTCCTAAATTTTCTATTTTTTCCATTCCTTTGTAAATAAGCGCAACTTGAGAATCTCCGGCAATACATCCAGGGTCGCCAACCAGCAAAATATGCATATCCCCCCTGCTTACAACACTGTCACTCCTTACTTTACGGACTCCGCCCATCAACTGAAGAAGCAGTGATTCCTTGATTTTTTCATATCCGTAAATCGAAGGAGCAATAGAATTGATTAATTTTTCATAACCTTTCGGGTCATTTGCAATTTCAATGATTTGTTTTTCTTCTTCCTTGCTTATATTAATTTCGTGGAAAGAATCCTGCGTTGGATGGAGGTGATTTGCATCAATCATCAAGTCAAATCTTGTTGATTTTGCGCCGCTTTTTGAGATGATTGGAACTTCTTTTACTATTCCAAAAACCTCAACTTTGCTTCCGGGAGATGTTCGCTTTTCGCTTAATGGGCTGACTAAATCGTCAGTTAATAAAATATTAATTCTCTTTGGCTGCTCTCCGCCTTCGAGATTTTCTGACGCTTCCTCAAGCACAATTCCCTGCGCATCAACAAGCGCTTTGTCGAGCATTACAAATTTTCCTTTTCTGCCGCAGCCGCATCTTGTCGGTTCCTTAAAAGTTCCTTCAACCTGCAGAATGTTCATTATGTTTCCGCAAACCGGGCATTCGAATCTTGCTGATGTTACCTGGGGCCTTACATCAGATTTTTGTTTTATGATTCCATTCACGAAAAGAAATTTGTTTATGTGCTGGCTTCTGATGTTCCTTATCATTACAAACTGGCTTTGCGGAAGGTTATAGAACCTTATCCTGAAATTTTTCAGGCCTTCAACATCAAACTGCTCTATTGATTTTTCTATAGCTTTGATGCTCTCTTCAGGAGAATCGAGAAGCTCTGATGCGAGGTCCAAGTCATACTTTGATAAATCAGCAAAGTCAATCAGCAAAGAATGGTTTCCTTTCCTTGCATTATCCAAAAGAACATTATAGTAATTGCTTTCAATAAATTCCTGAAACTTTTTTATCTGCTCGCTTACACTCATTTTTGAGCTTACTGTTGCTGCTTCCATGACCATTTTATTGTTTCCTTGTTTTATATATTTTGCGCATCAATGTCCAGTGCTTTCGCTAATAAAAACAATTTTGACAGATGTACACTGTAAAATTAATTACGCCTTGACTCTTTTTAAATTTTCAATCAGCTTGTCAAGCGCAGCATGAACTTCTTTCTCGCTTTTGGTTCCTGTGCATACGACTTTTCCATTGCTGAAAAGCAAAAATGTTGCCTTAGCGGCTGTAAGCTTATAAACTAATCCCGGAAACTGCTCTGGCTCGTATTCTGTGTTCTCGAGCTTCATTGCCAAAGTGTTAAGATTCAAGTCCATTCCGACACTGCCTGATGCAACAATGTTTTGGATTTTAATCTCCGGTTTTATTGTTATTTTGACATTAATTTTTTCCAGGCTCTTGATGATTTTTTTGATACTCTCTTCAACTTTGTCCATAGAGCGTGCTCCTGTGCACACAACTTTGCCTGACGAGAATATTAGGGCAGAAGTTTTAGGGTCTTTAATCCTTATAACGAGGCCCGGAAACTGCTCTGGGTTGTATTCTGTATTGCTTAAAGTAGCTGCCATCTTTTCAAGCGGAATAGCGTGATTTAAAGATGTAGAAACAACTATATTGACGACTTTTATATCTCTCTTAGTTTCTTTCTTTGCCATATTGAATTACACCCCCAAATAATAATTATTTCAACTGAATAAGCCTTAAAACTCCCCCAAATCATTGCAGAAACCCTCTTTGGTCTCTGAAAGGCTGTTTGTTTATAAACATTTATAAATGCGGTGTTCTTTATAAATACTTTTGTTTTTAAATGATGTTTTCAAAACCCTTATTTTATAGACGTTATGCCTCCTTCATTTCGGGTGGAACAATAGTTTTAAATAAGCAGTTTGGATTTTTTGGAATATGCATTGTGATATTGTAATCCCGCAAAATAATGAAACAGAGTTTGCTGATGTTGCTTTAAAATTAGGAATAAAAAAACTTTATTTTTTGTATGAATTAAATAATTTTTCTGAGGAAAAAGCAAACAAGAAGCTTGAATCAATGAAAGAGAAGTATAATTTGAACTTTGAAACAGGAATAATTGTAAAAAACCAAGATACAAATAAAATAAAAATAAATTCTAAATTAATTGTTGCAAAAAGCTCAGATAAAGACAGATTCTTAATTGAAAGCAAAAAAGTTAAGCTGATTTATGGATTTGAAGAACTTGGCAGGAAAGATTATCTTCATCAAAGGGCATCAGGATTAAATCATATTATGTGCGAGTTAGCTAAGAAAAATAATATATTTATTGGATTCTCATATAGCTCATTGTTAAATAATGGGGCTAATTCACCAGTTCTTATCGGCAGAATGGTCCAAAACATTAAGCTTTGCCAGAAATATAAAGTTAAAACAATAATCAGCTCTTTTGCTGAAAACCCCTTTGGCTTGAGAGCGCCGCATGACTTATCCAATCTATTCAAAATATTTGGAATGGATGAGCGGAATGTTAAGGCTTCTTTCAGCTATAATTTATGAATTAAAAACAAAAGGTTTTAATAGAAGATATTCAGTAAAATAATATTCGAAGT
>CAYHTH010000076.1:0-4797 GCA_964359525.1 uncultured Methanosarcinales archaeon
AATCAAAAATTGTCCATCAAATGAACAGAATAAGTTTTTCCCTTAAGCTCTCTTGTGATTAAGTGCTTTTTCTCGAAATCCGTAAGAATCTGCGAGACTTTTGACTTCGACAAGTCTGTCCTGAATTTTAAAGTTGACTGTGTAATCCCGTCCTGTTCTTTTACGGCTTTCAAAACTTTTTGCTCATTCGCGTCCATTGCTTTCAGGATTAATCCAAACTTGTCGTGCTCAATCTTTGTGTTTTTTTCTTCCTCAAGCCTTTTTAATATTGCCTCTTCGCCTGTGCTGAAGAATAAAAGGTAAATTCCAAGAGCTGCAATGAAAGAAATCAATCCGACTGCAACGTGCGATAGCCCCACCAATGATTCAACACGCTGGCACTCGCTTGTCGGAAAACACTGAAGCGCGGTTGTTTGCTTTCCGAGTACTCCAATAAAGCTGAATGCAAGCATTGCTGTAGCTATGCTGATTGAAAGGATAACTATGCCCAGCTTTTTGTTTTCCATCCCAGCATGATATATTCAGCATAGTATTTAAGCTTTTTTGTAGTTTTCAGAGTAGTTAATAAAAAATCAGTGAAATTGCTTGGAATTATTCTGTGTTAAACATTATTAATGAATCTCTAATAAATATTTATAAAGGGGGGTTTATTCTGTAATAATATGGTAAAATCAAAATTTAAAGGCAAGCGGATACTTGTAACGTCGGCACTACCTTACAGTAATGGGCCAATCCATCTGGGGCATCTGCTTGAGTATATACAGACAGATATATTTGTCAGATTTCTAAGGCTGACTGAACAAGATGTTCTTTATGTCTGCGCAGATGACACTCACGGCGCTCCGATTGAAATAAAAGCGGCAGAGCTTGGAATCACTCCGGAGCATTTGATTGCTGATGTGTACAAGGAGCATACGCAGGATTTCAGGGATTTTCTGATTAGCTTTGACAATTACTATACAACAAACAGCCCTGAGAACAAATATTACAGTGACTTGATTTTCAACAGGTTAAAGGAGAAAAATTTAATTTACACAAAAGAAATTGAAGTTACTTATTGCGAGCACTGCAGGAGAACTTTGCCTGACCGTTATGTCAAGGGAAAATGCCCAAAATGCAGCGCTCCTGACCAGTATGGCGATGTATGCGAAACTTGCAATGCAGCTTACAAGACAGTTGATTTGATTGAGCCTTATTGCGTCATTTGCAAAAATAAACCAGTCAGGAAAAAATCAAATCATTATTTTTTCAAATTAAGCAAGTTCTCAAAGAAACTTGAGTCGTGGCTGAACAAGAATAAAAATTTACAGGCTGAAATAAAAAATTTTGTTCTGAACTGGATAAAAAACGGGTTGGAAGACTGGAACATTTCAAGAGACGGCCCTTATTTCGGATTTAAGATTCCTGGAGAAGAGGATAAATACTATTATGTCTGGCTTGATGCCCCTATAGGATACATTGCAAGCACCGAAAATTACTGCAAGAAAAATAATTTGAAGACAGAAGATTACTGGAACTCTAAAGACTCTGAAATTTACCATTTCATTGGCAAGGACATAACTTACTTCCACTTTTTGTTCTGGCCTGCAGTGCTTCTTGGCTCCGGGTTTAATTTGCCTGATGATATTGTTGTGCACGGTTTTTTGACAGTCAACGGAGAGAAGATGTCAAAATCCAGAGGAACTTTTTTTACTGCAAGAGAATTTTTGCAGAAGTACAATCCGGAATACCTGAGATTTTATTATGCAGGATTATTGAGCAAAAAAATGTCCGATGCAGACTTAAACTTCGGCGATTTCAGGAAAAAAGTCAACAATGAATTGGCAGCAAATATAGGAAATTTCTGCTATCGTGCCCTGGGTTTCCTGAATAAAAATTTTGACGGTTATGTTAAAGATATTGATGATAATAAAAAATTAATTTTTGAGATAAATAAAAAAGTGAAAGACATCGAGAAAAGTTATTCTGAACTTAACTTTATTGAAGCAACAAAAAATATTCTTCACATTTCTTCCCTTGGAAATAAATATTTTCAGGAAAACGAGCCCTGGAAACTGATTAAAGAAGACAAAGAAAAAGTTCATAAGATTTTGGGACTGTCATTGAATATAGTCAAGAATTTAAGCATTTTAATCCAGCCGATATTGCCTAATTTTTCATCTAAACTGGAACATCAATTAAATCTTAATAATTTGAAATGGAAAGATATTAACTTTGATTTGAAAAACCATAAAATCGGGAAGGAAGAAATTTTGATTGTAAAAATGGAGGAAGAAACAGCGGAGAAAAAATCATTTCCGTTAAATCTGAAAGTCGCAAAGATAATTGACGTTCAGAATCATCCTAATGCAGACAAATTATATGTTTTGCAGATTGATTTAGGAAGCGAGAAAAGACAATTAGTTGCAGGCATAAGAAACCATTATTCAATCGACGAGCTGAAAAACAAGAAAATAATTGTTGTAACAAACTTAAAGCACGCTAAGCTAAGGGGTATTGAAAGCCAGGGAATGCTGCTTGCAGGCGTCACAGAAAATGAAGAGACTATCGGCTTGCTGACAGTAGACAAAAACGAAGCAGGAGATAAAGTTTATCTTGAAGGATATGAAAATTCAAATGCGGAGCTAAGATTTGACGATTTCCTGAAATTAGACATTAAAGTTAAAAATGGACATGCTGTTTTTGAAGGAAAGGAATTAAAGACGGAGAAAGAGATTGTTAGGGTTGAGAAAGTTAAGGATGGGGCGAGGGTGAGATAGTGATGTCAGCTACATTTATCCTTAAACCAAAACAAAGAAACCCTTAAAAACCCTCTGAACAATCAAACTACTATGAAACAAGAAACAAAAAACGAACAAGTAAACCAAGTAATTACCAAGGAAATGACAATCGGGGATGTTGTTGCTAAATATCCGGCTGTAATTGAGCCGCTGCAGGAAGCAGGAGTTCATTGCGTTGGATGCCACGTTTCTTATTCTGAATCTTTAGAAGACGGATTCAAAGGTCACGGAATGACTGATGAAGAAGTTGATTCAGTTATAGTCAAACTAAATAAAGCAATTGTTGAATACAAAGGCGAGGAAGGAAAGGAATTTATCATAACAAACAAAGCAGCTGAAAAATTAATTGAAGTTCTGAAAGAAAATAACAAGGAGGGAAGCGGATTAAGAGTTGAAGTTGTTCCAGGCGGATGCTCGGGATTCCAGTACGGCTTGGAATTGGATGACAAAATAACTGATTTAGACCTTACAATTGAAGAGAAAGGAGTTAAAATAATAATAAGCAAAGAAAATTTACAATTCCTGAAAGGAGCAAGATTGGATTATGTTGACAGCCTGCAGGGTGCTGGATTTAAGATTTCAAATCCGAATGTTCACAACTCATGCGGATGCGGGCAGAGTTTTGAATATTGATTTTCTTATAAACAAAAGCTTTAAATAAATTCTTCTATTATTAACTATGGGGGTAAAATGAAGTTTCACACTATCAATCCTGCAACAGAAGAAGTCCTGCTTGAATATAATTTAATGTCTAAAGAAGAAGCGTTGGCAGTAGCCGAAAAATCAAATAACGCTTTCAATAAATGGAAGAATCTGGCTATTTCTGAACGAGCGAAATTCTTTAAAAATCTTGCTAAAGTGCTAAGGGATAACAAACAGGAATATGCAGAGATTATGACAAAGGAGATGGGAAAGCCGATAACAGAATCTTTGGCAGAAGTTGAAAAGTGCGCTTATCTTGCAGAAGTTTTGATTGAAAATGCGGAAAAGTGGCTTGCGGATGAAGAGGCAAATGCCGACGGCAAAAAACATATAATAACTTTTGAGCCGCTTGGGGCAATTTACATAATTCTTCCATGGAATTTCCCGTTCTGGCAGCCTTTCAAGGTCGGATTGCCGCCGTTAATTGCCGGCAATACAATCATCTTCAAGCATGCAGGTAATGTTACCGGCAGCGCTTTGAAAATTGAAGAAGCATTCAAAAAAGCAGGATTTCCTGAAGACATTTTCAGGGCTGTGATAGTTGATCATGAGACGAGCTCGGAGATTATAGAAAGCAAATGTGTGAAGGCATGCTCCCTGACAGGCTCAGTCGGCGCAGGCTCAAGCATAGCGCAGAAATCCGGAGCCAATATTAAGAAAATAGTTTTGGAGCTTGGAGGCTCTGACCCTTTTATTGTACTGGAAGATGCAGACATACAAGCCGCTGCTAAGGGAGCTGTGCTTGGCAGGACAAGGAATGCGGGGCAGGTATGCATAGGCTCAAAGAGGATAATAGTTCACAAGAAAATTGCAGAAGAGTTTACCAAAAAATTTTCAGAGATGATGGAACAATTGATTGTAGGCGACCCAATGAATCCAAAAACACAAGTTGGACCCCTTGTAAATGAAAAAGCTGCCCAAGACATGGAAAATTTTGTCAAAGATGCTGTAAGCAAAGGCGCGGTCATAAGTGCAGGAGGTAAAAAAATAAAATCAAAAGGATATTACTTTGAGCCTACCGTATTGACAAATGTGAATGAAGATATGAATGTTGCCTGCAATGAAGTTTTTGGGCCCGTAGCTCCTGTGATAATCGCTAAAAATGAGGAAGATGCAATAAAAATAGCAAATAATTCTGAATTTGGTCTGAGCGCTTCATTATGGACAAATGACCTTGCAAAAGGCGAAAGGCTTGCAAGAAAGCTGGAAACCGGCTCAGTATTCATCAACAGCATCTCAAAATCGCATGCTCTTCTGCCGATAGGCGGGATAAAAAAGAGCGGGTTTGGAAGGGAACTATCTCATTATGGAATAA
>CAYHTH010000077.1:0-4675 GCA_964359525.1 uncultured Methanosarcinales archaeon
CGACATATTCGGCGGACACAACTATTTTAAATCAATTGTTTGTGTCCGACATTATATAATAAGTTAAAATAGATTTTATCAAAAAAAAGATAAAGGGGAGCGCCTGCCGCTTCCAGATTGACGTTTATGGAATTCATGAAAGCTGTTTAGAAAAAGGGAAATAAAATGATATCCACACTTGCGTATATTTTAACTGCAGTTACAATAGTCAGTCTAATTTCTATAATCGGGATTTTAATTTTCATAAACAAGAAATTAATGGACAAGACCTTATTCTTTTTGGTAAGTTTTGCAGCAGGAACAATGCTTGGCGCGGCCTTCTTGGATTTGTTGCCGGAAACTCTTGAAAATGGATTCAGTAAATCTATACCAATTTTTATTTTGGTCGGAATTTTATCTTTTTTTGTATTGGAAAAATTCCTGCACTGGCACCACCACCATACGGAGCACGAGCATGAGGAAATCCACGCTTTTACTTATCTCAATCTTGTTGGGGATGGAATTCACAATTTTATGGATGGAGCCATAATAGCCATAAGCTTTATGAGCAGCACGCAGCTTGGAATAGCAACAACAATAGCAATTATTGCCCACGAAATTCCGCAGGAGATAGGGGACTTTGGGGTTCTGATATATGGCGGGTTTTCAAAACTAAAAGCTCTTGTATTCAATTTTCTCAGCGCCCTTACTTCAATTATTGGAGCATTAGTTGCTTATTTTTATTCGAGCCATTTCGAGAACTCAAGTGTTTATTTATCGGCATTCGCAATAGGGGGTTTTGTCTACATAGCAGGCACAGACTTGATTCCAGAGATTCAGAAGGAAACAGACTTGAAAAAATCATTCATCCAGCTTGTGCTGATGTTTATTGGAATACTCATGATTAGCGCAGTGGGCATGATTTTTGAAGGCCGCTAATTCAATAATTTATTAAATAAAAGAATATTCTAAAACTCATGAAAAAATACAAGTTTTTAGAGGATATTGCGCTCGCAGACATCGCATACGAAGCTTATGGAAAAGATTTGAATGAAGTATTTGAAAATTCGGCTCTTGCAATTTTTGAGTTGAGCGCAGAAGTTAAGACAATAAAGCCAAAGAAAAAATTGGAAATAAAATTAGAGCATGAAAAACTGGATAATTTGTTGTATGATTTCTTGTCTGAAATATTGTTCTTGAAAGATTCCAAGTACATGGTATTTAAGAACGTAAAAGTGAAAATTAATGAAGATAAAAAAAATAAAAAATTCAAGCTAAAATCAACCATCGAAGGCGACACAATAAATTCTGAAAAACAGCACCTTGAAAACGATATCAAAGCAATAACGATGCACATGTTTGAACTGAAGAAAACAAAGAATGGTTACAAAGCAAGAATTGTTGTGGACATTTAATGATGTGGCCTATTTCTTATAAAATTAAATAATAATTTTCCATTGTTATAAATCAAATCATAAAACTTTCCAAAATACAAAAAGCTTAGTACAAATAACATCAAAAATTTTAATTCCTTAAGCATGAGACATCATCCTTTTTGACTTTTTGTTTTCAAAAATACTAGATTTTACTGAATCTCCGCCATTAGTGATGAACTTGAAGCCGAAAGTTACTTTGCCTCCAACTATCATCATTTCCCTCTTCTTCCCGTTTACATAATAATCCTTCATTCCCTTTTCCCTTTGTGATTGCAGAATACCTAAATCAAACATGTATTCATTCTCCAAAACAAGCTTCACGAATTTCCAGTAATCCTCAGCTCCGGTCGATTTTTTGTCATAGCTGAAGATTGACATTTTTGATTTAGGCGATTCCTTGAGCTTTGAGTTGACCCTGATTGGTTCAGCAATCATCAAAGGAGTAAATTCTTTCTTCATTCTGTTAAGGATTTCATTGCAGATTGAATTTCTTTTGTCAAACATTGTCGGAAGTATTGAGCTGATTAAAACATTCCCTGAGTTCATTTTGTTAAACTCTATAATTCTCTTAACAGTTTTTTCAAGTGAATCATAGCCAAGCACATCTGTTGATGAGGGAATAACAGCCTCACTTGCAAAATGTAATATGCTTTTTGTCAGAAATCTCCATGAGGGCGGGCAGTCAATTATTACATAATCATAATCCAGATTTGATTCAAATCTTTTTTCAATGAAACTTAATCCGTTCTTGTCTTTTGAAAGCTGGCTCTCCGCTTCTGCCATCTTGTGGTCGCAATGAATCAAATCCATGTTTTTTCCGAGATGGGTTATGCACTCGCCAAGCTCAGCATCTTCTATCAAAAAATGATAGAGGTTATATTGCGCGTTTGTGTTGTGGCATGCGCTGATATCTCCCTGAGGATCCATATCAATCAGAATTACTTTCTTGTCATTCCTTGACAAGCCAGCAGCTAGATTAACGGATGTTGTTGTTTTTCCAACTCCTCCTTTCTGGTTGAAGATAGCAATCTTTCTCATTACAGCACCTCTATTCACAATATCGTTAAAGTTCATCTTTTTAGAATTAAGTTATATTTAAATGTTACGTTTTTGTATATGAATATAGAAAAAGGTATACTAATTTTAGAACTAAACGAACTTTTTAAAGATAAATTATCATTTAGAAAAAAAATAAGAATAAAACCACAAGATTTATATTTATCATTATAATATATTATAATGTGATGCAAAATGTCAGAATTATTCAAAGCAAAAGTTAGAAAGGTTGGAACTTCTCTCGGCGTACTGATTCCAAAAGAAGTTATTGAAGAAGAGAAAATAAAAGAAGGTGAAGAGATAGAATTAAATCTAATGAAAAAAAGAAAATTAGAAGAAATAGAAAAGATGTTTGGTATCGCTAAGGGTGCCAAGCCATTTGAAAGGGACAGAATTGACAGGCTGGATAGATACTGATGCTATTAGATACTTCGGCATGGGTTGAATTTTTTATTAAAAGTGAAAAAGGTGAATTAGTCAAAAATATATTAAAAACCGAGAAATGTTGCATTAGCATTGTAACCTTAGCTGAAATAGCAAACTGGGCGTTAAGAGAAAATCAAAATGGCAGAGAATGTGTAAAATTCATAGCTTCTTCGGCAAAAATTCTGGATTTATCAAATGAAATATCTTTCTTGGGAGGCGAATTAAACTTCCAAAGAAAGAAAATTGTCAAAAATTGGGGAATGGTTGATTCTTTAATTTTAGCTACTGCCTTGATTTACGATTTAAAGATTCTAACAAAGGATAATCATTTCAAGGATTTGGAGAACGTGGAGATACTGTGAATTATCCTACACCGGGCAAATATCCTGCCCGAGCTTTTTTACCAATTCATAATTCTCAGAATAATCGACAGGCACGTCAATTATGGCTACAGTTTTTTGTTTCAAAGCATCTTCAAGCATTTTGGAAAAATCTTCGGCTTTCTTAACTCGATAGCCTTTTGCTCCAAAACTCTCTGCATACTTTACAAAATCAGGATTTGTGAAATCCACTCCATAGGTTTTTTCATGATGAATCTGCTGCTTCCATTCAATCATTCCGTACTTTGAGTCATTAAATATTACAATAACAAAACTCAACTTCAATCTCATTGCCGTCTCTATTTCCTGCGAGTTCATCATAAATCCGCCGTCTCCCGTAACAACCACCACCTTTCTCTCAGGATGAACTAATTTGGCTGCAACAGCCCCGGGCAGAGCAACTCCCATTGAGCATAGTCCATTGTCAATCAGGCAGGTGTTTGGCTCGTAAGTCTTGTAAATTCTTGCAGTCCATATTTTATGCATTCCAACATCAGAAATCAGAATATCCGAATCTGCCAGTGCTTTCCTTATATCATAAATAATCCTCTGCGGCTTCAAGGGAAAAGAATTGTCATCCGCTTTTTCCTCGTGGTCGGCAACAATCGTTTTTCTTAACCTGAAAAAATATTCAGGATTATTTTTTGGATGGGGTTTAAGCTTTTCTCCCAAAGTACGCAAAGTGCCGGATATGTCGCCGATAACTTCCAAATCAGGATTATAATATTCATCAACCTCGCTTTGTATTACATCAATATGGAGTATCTTCTTTTCCTTGCCCTTATTCCAGTGCACTGGAGAGAATTCAACAATGTTGTAGCCCAGCGTGATAACCAAATCGGCCCTGTCAAAGCCGCACACGTAATAGTCCTTGGCATGAATTCCTGTTGTAAATAAGGAATATTCTGACTTGTCGCTGAAAGCGCCTTTGCCCATCTGAGTATGAAATATTGGAATTCCCCTTTCTTCAACAAAAGAGTTTAATTGCTTGCTGACTTTTTCCCTAATGCAGCCGTTTCCGGCCAATATCAGTGGATTTTTAGCATTCCTTATCAGATTAACAGCTTGTTCGATTGCGCCACTGTCTGCGCCAGGCCTTCTGACTTTTGTTCTCTGCAAAGGTTCGGCTTCAACATCTTTCTTAGCAACATCTTCAGGCAGCTCCAAATGCGTGACTCCCGGCCTTTCCACTTCTGCAATCTTGAAAGCTTTCCTGACGGCTTCCGGAATAACAAAAGGAGTTGTTATTGAAGTGTTCCATTTTGTGATTGGCCTGAACGTGCCAACCACATCGATAAACTGGAAATTCTGCTTGTGGAACCTGTGCAAGCCGACTTGTCCCGTTATTGCCACAACAGGCATGTTTCCCAAATGCGCGTCCGCCAATCCGGTAGTCAG
>CAYHTH010000078.1:0-4543 GCA_964359525.1 uncultured Methanosarcinales archaeon
TCCCAAAAATCCTAATGGATTTTTTAGGATTTCGACGATAAACTAAACCCTTAAATCCGTAATTATTAACGCGCTTAGATATATAAACCTTGCGTTTCTAGAATGGATTTTTAAGGCTTAAAAGGTTGAAATTTAAAGGAATCAGAGTATAGTAAATATTGATTATCAAAGAGAATTCATTAAATTATAAATTTTAGTTTGAACTGTTACAAATATAACTTAAGGATTCCTGTTACACGCCATGAGCGAATGCGAAAGTGCGACGTGGTTGCGAAAAGCAAAGTTTTTGAGCCGCCCATACATAAGTAGAATTTGATATATCTTAGCGTAGCATATGTTGATATTTATTATGAAGTACGGCAGAAACACCAAGCAGTTCTTCTGGAGTAATTGTAGTCTTGCCTGTTCTTGCAGGAGACAAAGCAGCAGAAACATTGCTTAGCAATTCAGCAATAATATAATTTCGCATATTGTTATATTCTGCTGGAATTTGAACATTCCCCAAAGCAAATTGTGGAGGATATCCAAAATTATGGACCATGCTTTTTCTTAGTTCTTCAAAGAGACTTGCTGTTTCCATTTTACCTTTGCCTTCAAGACCTTCCATTTTTCTAGCATAAACATCAAAGGCCTTAGCCAAAATTGACCTGTGTTCCGTTTGCATCCTTGATAAAAAATCAGCTCTCCGTAATCCATTTTCAGAAAGGTCTGCGGCAATTTGGTCCAGATACTGATGCTGCCACTCTGGTACATATACCAACCCAGTCACAGACTTTTCCAATCCTGCCCTTTGGTCATCAGGTAGATAGGCATGATTCCAGTAATAACCCTGCTGGCCATCAGAAACTTCAAAACCTTTGCATCCTCTATTAAGCACTCTTATGATATCTTCCGCTCTTCTTACTCGACCACCCCAGTCCGATTGTGAATGTGTCAGATCAAATTCCGGAAATATTTCAAGAACAAAATATCCCCAAACAGAATTTGGAACTGGAAAAGGTGTTTCTATCCATAATCTATTACTCGCTTCTCTGGTTAAACCAAAAGTATCTGCCATACTATACTATGGAACTTGTTCAAATATTTAAATATTACTACATTAGCGTAGATAAATCAAATGGGCGGCTCAAAAATTGCGTCTAACAACTAATACCCTTCAAAACCCGTCTTTTTATTATTTTTTTCAAGCACAGTAATTGTTTTATTGCTTTTCAAAACATCTCCGACAATCTGCCCGTCTTTTGCAATCTGCAGAATATCATCGGCATTTTCTTGATTACATACAACAAAAAAGCCCATGCCCATGTTAAATGTCTTGTACATTTCTTCATCAGAGAATTTTGACTCTTTCTGCATCAAATCAAAAATAGGCTGAGGCTTAATTTGATTATTGATTCTGAATTCAACTTTTTCACTTGTTCTGTTTAAGTTTTTTAGTCCGTAGCCGGTATTATTAAACCCGGTTACGTCAAAATTTTTTGATATTTTTGCCATTGTTTCAATATAGATTTTAGTCGGCTCAAGCAGAATTTTTCCAAGAGTTGAGCCGTCAAATTTGTAATCTAGGGTAAATTTTCCCCTGTACCTTTTTTTGAATTCTTCCCTTGTTTCAAAATCTCCGTTTAATAAGTTTAATCTTAAATCAGTGTATCCGTTTGAATGAGGGCCTGAGCTTTTCAGTGCAATTATTTTTTGTCCGGGCTTTATTTTTTGCTCGTTAAACTTCTGTTTTTCTATAAAACCAATCATGCATCCGCCGATGTCAAAGCCATACCCTGTTGCAGAGCTAATCAGTTCATCGACAGAAGCTGTTTCTCCCTTTCCAAAATTTATTCTGACAGAGTTTTTCAAAATAGAAGATGAATTGCACTGTTCTAACCCTTTCACTACGCCTTTAATCAAGTCTCCGGTGAATTTCTTCTCCTGAAATTTGCTTTGGCACGCAAGATAATCCATAAAAAGAAATGGGCTTACTGCGCCTAAAGTTGCCAAATCATTTGCCGACATCGCAACGCAGTCAATCCCTATTGTGTCAAATTTATGCATTGCCTCGGCAACAACAACTTTTGTTCCAACTCCGTCAATTGCAGTCGCAATGTAATGTTTTGGAAAAACTTCATTGTTCTCAAATAATTCTGCGAACATGCCCTTACTTCCTTTCAGCATGTCTTGTTTTAGAGAAGAAGGAATAGCTTTTTTTATAGCATCAACCGCTTTTGATTCCGTGTTTTGGTAGCTCAGGCTCATAATAAAGAAAGAATAATTGGTGTTTATAAAGTTTTCATTTCTTAGCTTTTAATTTATTATGTTTCCACCATTCCACTAAAATCGGCACAAACGACAGAACTATAATGATTATTATCATAATTGAAAAATTATTCTTCACAATCGGTAAGTTTCCAAAATAATATCCGCCGAAAACAAACAATGCGGTCCAGACAATTCCTCCCAAAATATTGTACATCAAAAAATTGGAGTATTTCATCTTCCCAACGCCTGCGACAAATGGAGCGAAAGTCCTTACAATCGGGACAAATCTTGCCAAAACAATTGTTTTATTGCCGTATTTCTTATAAAAATTTTCTGTTTTCTCAAGATATTCCTTCTTGAATATTTTGGGATAATTATCAAAGGCTTTTGAGCCGAGATATTTTCCAATTGAATAATTAATTGTGTCGCCTAAGATTGCTGCAACCGCTACAATAATAAAAACCCACAGGACATTCAAGGCGCCGATAGCAGCAAAAGTTCCTGCTGCAAACAATAATGAATCACCTGGAAGAAATGGTGTGACAACTAATCCAGTTTCTGCAAATATTATCAGGAACAAAAATAAATAAGTCGAAGTTCCGTAATTTTGTATAATCACGCTCAGATATTTATCAAGATGCAGAACAAAATCGATAAAATTTTTAAAAAGATTCATCTTGAATTAGATTCCCATTGCGCTGTAGCCGGCATCAACAAATATAACCTGCCCGGTGATTGCTTTTGACAAATCGCTGCACAAAAACAATGCGCAGTCTGCCACTTCATCTGCTGTAATGTTTCTTTTCAGAGGGGATTTTGCAATATAATTCAGAAGCATTTCCCCAAATCCTGAAATGCCGGAAGCTGCAAGAGTGGCAATCGGTCCTGCAGAAATTGCATTAACTCTTATCTGTTTCTCCCCCAAATCAGAGGCAATATATTTTACGCTTGATTCAAGGGCAGCTTTTGCAACACCCATTATATTATACCCCGGAGTTACTTTTTCGCTTCCGAGATAGGTCATTGCAATTATTGAGCCGCCATTTTTCATCATAGGAACCGTCCTTCTTGTTAATTCTGCAAGAGAATAAGCGCTGACTTCGTGCGCAACCTGATACCCCCTCCTGTCAACATTATAGAATTTGCCCTGCAGGTGTTCCCTCTTGGCGAACGCAATGCTGTGAATCAGAAAATCAACTTCCCCAAACTCTTCTTTTACTCTATTGAAAAATGCGTCAAGCTGAGCGTCATCAACAACGTCGCATTTCATGTGAATAGGATCGTTCAAATCCTTCATCAGCGGCAAAAATAAAGGCTCGACTCTTTCCTGATAGGCTGCAAAAATCTGGCATCCTGCATCATTCAGCCTTTTTGCAATGTGCCATGCAATGCTTTTATCATTAGCAATTCCGAAAACAATAGCTTTTTTTCCTTTTAAATCGATTGTGACTGCCATTTTAGTTTTCCTCCCGAAAAATATATTTTTGATACTGCGCTTAAGAAATAAACGAGATTTATAAAGGTTGCTCTGAAAAAGATTTTATTTATAATAAGAAATTTTAAATCAGTTCAATTTTCCCCCTTTCATTTATTCCTCATGCCCGTAAAAATTGAACCGGTCAGATTCGCACATGGTCCCTATTATTGCATCTTTATTTACATCCTTTACAAATTTGTATCCATTTACATCATGCAATGACAGAAAACAGCTTTTGTAAGGATGGCTGTGCAAGGATATTATTGCTTCTTTTGTGCAGGGCTCTGCCGTAACACTTGAAAAGCCCTGTGAAAATATTTTTGGGATTTCAATCTTTTCCACATAGTAATTGCCGTTTTCTTTACTCCCTATTAGGCAGGCTTTGAATTCGTGCTGCTGATTTTCATAGTAAATTTTTGTTAAATCTCCATATGAGTCATTATGAAAAATTATTTTTGCGCCGTTTTTCAAGGTTATTGTGTTATCTTCTATATTATAGCTTTCCAGACGGCCCGCAACAATCCAGAAAAAATCATAATTTGGAACAAGGTATGATAAAATCAGGAAAAGCAGAAGCAACGAAACAGATATTATTAAGATTTTCTTTATTATTCTAGCAGATTTACTTTCTTCTTCAGGGGCAGATGCATCGCTTTTTTTATCATCGACAGTTTCCATAAGAATTGCTAAGAGCTTGCCATTTATAATTGTTTTTGACGTTTAAGAAATAGAGCTTAATAAGCCGTCAAATCAATCTCTCTTCTTCCATCTGCCTTAATTTCATGGCTCGGTCTTCTCTTTTTTTATCGTTGAAGG
>CAYHTH010000079.1:0-4520 GCA_964359525.1 uncultured Methanosarcinales archaeon
GGCAGTCCGGTTCCTATCGGAACAGGCTGGTTTATCATAACATTCTCTATAACCGAATCCAGAGTGTCAATTTCCCCGACAAGAGCTGCATTGATTATATGCTTAATGGGAGTTTCAAATGATGCTCTCGCAAGAACGCTTGATTTGTCGCTCACAACACCGTATCTTGTGATGCCCTTTAATGTTCCGCTCACACACATTGTGTCTGCAACAAGCATGATGTGCCTTACATCAACATTCAGTCCCTGGCTTTCTATGACTTTGAAAATCTCATTGATAATAGATTGCCGTGCAGCCTCTATTCCAAGCACCTGCTCAATTTCAAAAATATTGTTTGTTGTTGTCCGGTAAGCATCAATTTCCTCGAGCTGAAGCACGTCTGCCAGATTCGATCCTGCTGTGATGATTACAAACTCGTCTTCTCTCTTAACTGGAAGAACCTGCAAAATTCCCTTGATTCCCTTAACATTCAAATCTTTTATTTTTTCCTTTCCTTTGTAAGCTTCATTGAAATTGTCTTCTTTGCTCCTCGATTTTAATATTATTGAATCCTTGTTGTCTCTCAAAGTGTATCCTTTGATTTGCTTTGATATAGCATCCATTACTCTGCCGATTGTCAATTCCAGCTCTTTCATCTTTTCCTTGTCAAGCTTGACTTCAATTGTGAAATCAGCAATATTAATTGTGAATTCGGTGGCAATATCTTTTAATTTTGTTTCCTTAATCTGCAATGCAAGATGCCTTAATTCATCTATTTTCTTTCCGGTTGCAAAAGGCTTTTTCAGGTATATTTCCATCATCGGATTTTCCAGCGCTTTTCTGCCGTCAAGAATTTCAATTATTCTGGGCAAGCCCAAAGTGACGTTCATCTCTGCGACTCCGGCAAAGTGGAACGTATTCAATGTCATCTGCGTGCCCGGCTCTCCAATTGATTCTGCAGAGATCATGCCAACTGATTCTCCCGGGCTAACCTTTGCAGTGCTGAATTCCTGATAAGTTGCTTCCAGTATTTTTCTCAGCTTCGTGTCGCTAATTCCTTTGGGCAAATTATTCTTTATATCCTCAATTATCTTTGGTGAAAGCTTATCCTCGTATTCTGATATTACGTCTGCCATTTTTGTTGGTTGGTTCTTGTTGTTTAAGTTTTTCTTGATTTTTTGTTTTTTCATTCCGTTGCTTCGCAACATTTAGTTACGCTCGGCGGCAACGATGTTTAATGTTATTTTTTCTGTTTTAATATTAGGCATCGATCCGCCTCGAATATTAAATTCGAGGGCTGAGCAACATTGTTGCGAATGCCCACACTTTTTGATGAAACTTTTTACATCAAAAATCGGGGATTTTTGTGGCTTTAAAAATCTATGATTTTTAAAATATGAAAAAGTTTCCCGCCGTCAACTGGCGGAACGGTTGTTTTATGTTGCGTTTATTATTCTCTTGACGTTAATCTGCCCGTTCTCGGATTTGGAAACGTCAATTCCGTCTTCGCCGTACTCAAACTGTATGATTTTATTTGATGCGTCCCGAACAGTATTATCGTATTCAACTTTCAAGTCCTGCATTGCATTCGCAAGCCTTCTGTACAAATAACCTGATTTTGGCGTTCTCAGAGCAGTATCCATTAATGAGTCTCTTCCAGTCATTGCGCCGAAATAAAATTCTGCCGGAGTCAAGCCGCCTTTAAATCCGTTCGCAATAAATCCGTGAGCTTCTGAGCTTAAATCCCCCTTCTTGAAATGTGATAAAGTTCTTCCTTCAAATCCCTGGTCTATTCTTTTGCCCCTCATTGCCTGCTGCCCTACGCAAGCCGCCATCTGCGCCAAGTTCAAAAGATTTCCTCTTGCCCCTGACTCGGCCATTATCATTGTGTTTGTTCTCTTGTCAGCGTGAGTTGCAACGATTCTTCCGGTTTCGTTTCTTGCCTTGTTTAATACTCCCAGTATTCTCAGCTCAAGTGTTTCGAGCATCGTCTTTCCCGGGAAAGTTTCAAGTTTCCCTTCCTTAGATTGCGCAATCAAATCATCAACTTCCCTTCTCGCGTTGTCCAAATCTTCCTTGATTGCAATTCTTGCAGATTCCGGAAGGTCAGTATCAGATAAAGCGGATGTGAATCCGACTTTCAGCAAATATTCAATTCCCAGCCTGAAAATTTTTCCAAGCATATCTATGCTGTAATCTTTGCCGTATTTCTGGTGAAGATTTCTTAACATTAATCCAGATTCTTCCCCAACGGAGTTTCTGTCCATAACTCCGGTGAGCATCTTGCCGTTCTCGATAACAACGTGAGTTTCCTTGTCGCATTTGTCCTTTGACCTGTCACAAAGCCTTGAGTGGCCCTCATAATTGAAATCTTCAGGCAGCAAAGTGCTGAATATTTCCTTGCCTGTAACTACCTGTTTTCTTGGCAGTTTTGAAAAATCAGTCATGCCAACTGCGGACAGCAAGTCAATTGCCTCTTCTCTCTTAATTGATTCATCTTTTGTAAGCATAAAGTTTCCTGAAATTGCATCTTGCGTGCATCCGATAATGCTCAACCCATACCTTAATGAAATTAATTGAGTTTGTACTTCCATCAAAATTTCTGCCTCTGCCCGTGCTTCTTCTGTCTGTGGAATGTGCAAGTTCATTTCGTCGCCGTCAAAATCAGCGTTGTAAGGAGTGCAGACCGCAGGATTCAGTCTTAATGTTTTTCCGGGCAAAACCCTTACGCGATGGCACATCATGCTCATCCTGTGCAATGAAGGCTGCCTGTTGAATATTGCAATGTCGCCGTCCATCAAATGCCTCTCGACAATGTAGCCCGGCTGCAATTCTTCAAGCGATGCCTCTTTTGTTTCTTCTGTTATTTTTTTCTTTTTTCCGTCGGGTCTTATGATATAGTTTGCCCCAGGATATTTGTCCGGGCCTTTCTCAACAAACTGTTTCAGATATTGCATGTTCCACTCGTTTGCCCTTTCAGGAACAGTCAGTTTTGTTGCAATTATAGATGGAACTCCAACCTCATACAATTCAAGCATAGGGTCCGGGCTGATGACTGTTCTTGCTGAGAAATTTGTTCTCTTTCCCGCAAGGTTGTGCCTTATTCTTCCTTCCTTGCTTTTTATTCTCTCTGTCAAGGTCTTCAAAGGTTGCCCGCTTCTGTGTCTTGCTGGCGGCAATTGTGCAATATTATTATCAAAAAATGTCGTAACGTGATACTGCAATAAATCCCACAAATCCTCAACTATGATTTCAGGCGCGCCTGCGTTTATGTTTTCAAACAATCTCTGGTTTATTCTGACAATGTCGCCCATCTTGTGGGTTAAATCATCTTCGCTTCTCTCTCCGCTTTCGAGCGTGATTGAAGGGCGCATTGTGACCGGAGGGATCGACAGCACTGTCAAAACCATCCATTCAGGCCTGACGTGAGGTGCCTTTAGTCCAAAAATTTCCAAATCAGAATCCAGGATTTTTTCAAGCCTTGCCCGCACTTCAATTGGGCTCAATCTTTTGTCTTCTTCAATAAAAGTTGTTGGCTTCTCAAGCGAAAGTTTTTTCTGCTTTGCTTTGCAGTGAGGGCATTTGTTTGTTGTTTTAAGGCTTGCAATTATTTCCTTGACTTTGTGCCGCCTATCTTCAACACCGCTTTCTTTCTCAACCTGGTCAAGAAGCTCTTTGTTTTTGCTTATCTTGTTGTCCGGAATTAAAATTCTGCCGCACTCCCTGCAGGTGCATTTCAGGATTGTCATAATTATATTTACAAACTTGATATGGATAATTGCCCTTGCCAATTCAATGTAGCCAAAGTGCCCGATGCATTCTTTTAATTTGGAGCCGCATGTCTTGCATCTTAATCCAGGGTCTATAACCCCCAGTCTTATGTCCATCAATCCGCCGTCAACAGGATAGCCTTCCTTATCATACAATTCAGGCGTCACAATCTTTGCAGACGCCATTTTCTTTATCATCTTCGGGCTTAGAACTGAGAAAGTTATGCTTCGCACTTGCTTGAATATGTACTGCTCTTCTTCTATCCTTTCACTTTTTCCTTCCTTCCCTTCAATCGCCTGCTTTACAGTTTGAAGTTCCTGCTCTTCAGTTCGTTTTATTGTTTCTTCTTCAGCCATTTTTGTTTCAGTTTATTTTGAAATTTTTTTGATTTTTGTTAAATTTTATTTTTTATTTTGATTTTTTTATTTTTAAGTTTGTGTTTTGTTTTTCTTGATTTTTTATTTTCATTCCGTCGCTGCGGCGACATTTAGTTACGCTCGGCGGCAAAGACGATTTCGGTTTTTCTTTCTGTTATATCCGCAACAGCCTCTCCGCCTCGAATATTTTTTCGTGGGCTGAAGGAACGAAGTTCCGAAGCCTACACTTTTTGATGAAACTTTTTACATCAAAAATCGGGGATTTTTGTGGCTTTAAAAATCTATGATTTTTAAAATATGAAAAAGTTTCCCGTCCTCAAGGGGCGGAACCCTTGTCTTAATACTTGCTTTCCAATTGCAATTTTGGATAAATTCCCAGTGATTTGAATTCGT
>CAYHTH010000080.1:0-4520 GCA_964359525.1 uncultured Methanosarcinales archaeon
GCCGGGGTTAAAGAAAAATTAATCCTTAACTTAAGCGGGTTAATCCGTCTTTTAGCTTTTCACCTAGTTCTCTTGTGATTGGTATTCCAGAAATAACATTTATGCTATAAAAATCAGATTTATGCTCCTGATTTGGTCCGCTGTCACTCGTTATTGTGCTTCTCGATCCGACTTGATAGGCTATCCTGCCATTGCTAAAATCCTCCTCTGTGTAGAATAACTGATCAACAGAGATTATATAATCACCAGCCGCATAGTTATTAAAATTGTGCGACTTTTTGCACCCCAGTTCTTTCATTATTAATTGAAGGGCACCACTCTTGGTTACTCCTTGACTTAGCTGTATCTCTAAGGGGCTCATTTTAAAGTGTTTGGCCTGCTTTATTTTTAAACCTTTCTTTTGTTACTACTTGATAATACTTACAAAATAAAAAGATTTATAAAGGGTGATTTATACTATTACTATATATGAGTAATAACAATTTAAATGGATGTGAATTCTGCAGTTATAGCTGGAGTTCTAGAGTTAAAAATCCAAAATCATGCCCGAGATGCAAGAGGAGATTCGACTACAAAGACGCCAAGCTTGTCCTAAATATGCTTGGAAAAGAATTTGGTTACAATTTAACAAGAGGCTTAGAATGAGCTTAGAAGACAAAGTTCAGGACAAGGAAAGCAAGGGCTTCATCAAGAAAGCTGGAAAATTGGCTTGGAAGCTTGGAATGGCTGCTGCTACAACTGCATTAAGCGTGTCTCTCGTCGGAACTTTAGGTGTTGTTGTTGGAGGAGCATTTGCAGCAGGAGGATTGATTGCAAATCTTGCAAGAGGAAAATCACTTTATGACTCAGTTGACGGCACTTTGACAACTTACTCTGCCGTAAACGCAATAATATACCCCTTGGTATGGATAGGAGATGCAACATTCCCTTTGATAAACAATGCAACAACTGGAGGAAAATTATTGAGAGGATTATACGCTTCCACGGCTTACAACGCAGCTTTCGTCGGAGCTTTCAGGGGAGCAGGCCACCTTGTTGAGAATTATTTAAATCCAAAGGGAATTTGGAATGCAATCAAGAAAGACTTCTGGAAAGACTGGGCTGTGATAGGTGCAATGTTCTCGCCGTTTTATTACGGGGCAGCAAATAATATTGCGCAGCTTACCATGTATCACCCATGGACTGGATATAATGCAGCTCCAATATTTGCAGCAGGTGCAGTTCCAGTCGGGTTTGCGCATAATTATTGGTTCGGAAAAGACAAGCTGAAAGGGCATTGAAATATTTGATGAGAAACATTTATAAATAAACACGCTTTCTTTTTATATATTTTTCGAGGTGTTTTTTATCATGGAACAAGCGAGGCCATTGGACGCATTGAACAAAGCAAGGGACAAGAGAGTCATCATAGAGCTAAAGAACAATAAACAGTTCATCGGCAAGCTTAAATCATTTGACATTCATATAAACGTCGTTCTTGAGGATGTAGAGGAAAGAGTGAACGGGGAAATGACGCGCAAATTTGAAGTTGTTTTTATCAGAGGCGACACAATAACAGTGATTTCAACGGAATAAAACTTCTAGGTGAATTAAATGAAAGGAACACCCTCGATGGGGAAAAAGTCTGGCAAGAAGAATATGATATATTGCAGACGATGCGGAAAGAGAACAATGAACCTTCACAAGACAGCATGCTCTTCCTGCGGATTTGGCAAAAGCGCTAAAGTTAGAGACTATAAGTGGGCGAAAAAATACAGATAAATTATTTTAATTGAATTCTTTTATTTCATTGACGTTTTTAGCAATATTTTTAAAGCAGGTTCATATTCATTTCCTTTATGCGGAGGTGCCGGAGCGGTCAAACGGGATAGGCTTAGGCATTTCATGGTGTGATGAGCAGAAACGAAAATTCTGCAATGAAATTTAGACACCTATTAGCTTAGTGCTTACGCAGGTTCGAATCCTGTCCTCCGCACTTTATTTCTAATATAATTTTAGAACGTAAACAATTAAGAAATTTTACGCTGAAATATTGCGTTATCGTCCTTAAAAAATCGTATAAGATTAAGAAATCAGAATTATTAACTTTACTTTTTCTCGGTTACCTGTATCATGCATGCGCAGGGAAGCTTTTTTGAAGCTCTTTCCAAAGCCTGTTTTGCAACTCCGAGATTCTGCTTGTCAACTCTCACTTGAAAAATAGTCTGGCCTTTTCTGACTCTTGCTGCAACTCCAATAGGCTTGCCGAAAGGGTGCGCCATGCCTGAACTGAACCTGTCTGCGCCTGCGCCTGATGCAAGAGAATGCTCTCTTAATACGTGATAAGGATAAACTTTTACTTTTAAATGAAATCCATTAACTCCAAGAAATGATTCAAGGAGCTTGTTTGAGGTCATCCTTGCGCTCTCAAGCGCATTGTCCCTGATGTTCAGGTCAGATTTTGCGAGAAGATTTAGCGTATATGGGAAATCCTTGCCCGGATCACCGGTGTCAAATCGGACCACTTTGACGTTGGGGGTCATTCTGATGTAGGATTTTGCCTTGAATTTTGAAGTCCTCGTATAAGGCCTTTTCAAATTCCTGTAAGAAACAAAACTTCTTAATTTTGCCATGAAATGTAGGATTTTTGGCTGGTTTTTAAATGTTGCTATCAAAAATAATAAACAAATATTTTGTAAAAATTTTTGAAAATATCATAAAAGTTCTTGGTTTTTGATAATATTTGCAATCCAAAATTCGAAAAGTATTTAAATAAGCATTTGAAGTATCAAGACACCGCGTTATAGTTGCCGGTAAAAAGAGGTGAATGGATGTCATTTAATAAGAGAGCTTCTCTCGAGATATCAATACAGGCAATCGTTATTGTCGTTCTTGCTATGACTATTCTTGGATTAGGACTAGGATTTGTCAGAGGATTGTTTAAGAATATAAGCAGTACGACTGAAGACGTAACTGAGCAGGTAAGGCAGAAAATTCTTGATGACCTGATAACAAGCGACAAAAAATTATCTTTTCCAAAAACAGAAGTCATATTGGACAAAGGAGGTTCCACTGTCATGTCAATAGGTGTCAGAAACAAAAAGGACTCTGAAATGTCATACAAGCTAAAATTTGTGCCCATATCTAATCCAGATGGCTTCAGTTTTGATATTGATAGTCCAAAGCAATGGTTTCAGCTTCAATCTTATTCAACACAAAATTTCAAAATTGCCCCCGCCGATTCAAGAATACACAATATAAGATTAAGCATACCGTCCGACATACCAAAATCTGGCTCCTATCTGTTAAACTTTGAGGTTTGGGACGATGCTGATTCATCAAAGCCTTATGATTCAAAGGACTTTTATGTCGTTGTGAGGGGCTAAAATGAAGCGAAGATTATCAGAGCAGCACGAATTTGAGATAATGAAATTGGTTTTGGACAAATTTCTTTGGCTGGGATTTGGCATAATGGCATTCGGCCTTTTCCAGATTTTTAATCAAGGGTTACAGGAAGGGATGGTATGGATAGTGTCCGGAGCAATTCTCCTTCTGGTTTTCACATGGATGATTGTAAAAGAGTATGAAGTGATTAGATAAACTTTTTTTGCTTTGATTTATTCTAATATCTTAATTTTTAGAATTAAATAGACATTTCTTAAGGGAGGGAATGTACTTGCTGCACTAAACCGGTTATTGATTGCCCTCACATGCGTGCGAGAATTGTTGTGACATGCGAGGTTCGCGACCTCGCTCACCAGGTCACTGCTCACAATTCAAGTACCCACCATGGATGTATGATAATCTAGTGCAAAATATAAACTAAATATTTTCTTTTTCACAATCTTTATATACAAGCAAAAAAATTAAAATTTAATGAATCCTGACGAGGATGAATTTGAAAAGCTGCGGAAATTTTCTGTGGTCAATGAATGCCCTAGATGCGGGCATTTAAGCTTAACGTTCAAAAATAATATGCTGCATTGCGCGAATTGCGGCTATGCGGAAAAAATACCGACATTGAGGTGAGCAGATGCCATTACATTATGAAAATCAGAGGGTTGGAGTTTTTGTTGATGTGCAGAATATGTATTATTCTGCAAAAAGCCTTTACAAGGCAAAAGTCAATTTTGCGCAGATATTGAAAGCTGCTGTAGGCGATAGGAGCCTGATAAGGGCAATAGCGTATGTAATAAAAGCTGATGTAGGGGAGGAGCAGAATTTTTTTGATGCCCTCGAAAAAATCGGTTTTGAAGTAAAAGCAAAAGATTTGCAGGTTTTTGCGGGCGGGGCAAAAAAAGGGGACTGGGACATTGGGCTGGCAATGGACACAATTGAACTGGCGCCAAAGCTTGACACGATTATAATTGTAAGCGGAGATGGAGATTACGTTCCATTAGTGCAGCATTTAAGGCATGCTCTTGGATGCAGGATTGAAGTCATAGCATTTGGAAAATCAAGCGCAGCTTCTTTAAGGGACGCATGCGACAGTTTTATCGATTTAGAAGCTGACAGGAAAAGATATTTAATTTATAGGTAAA
>CAYHTH010000081.1:0-4480 GCA_964359525.1 uncultured Methanosarcinales archaeon
CCAACAATATAATTAAGCGCTTTCTTCTCCCCTTTCTTATAATCCTCGACAGCTTTTGGATTTTCAGAAATTGCCTCTTTGCAGTATTTCTCCAATTCAGAAATATCAGAGACAGCCTCTAATTTTTCTTTTTTGACATATTTTTTCACGTCAAAAGGGCTTTCTATTAATTTTTCAATTATTTGCTGTCCAACTGCATCTGTTATTTTTTTATTTTCAATTAATTCTAATAAATCAATCATATGATTTTCATTTATTTTAACTTCATTCAGTTCTTTCTTATTATAATTTAATACCCTGACTAATTCTCTTCTCATCCATTTTGCAGCGAGATTTGCATCAACTTGCTTTGCTACAGATTCAAACATCTTTGCTAATTCCTTGTCAGCCGCAATTATCTCCGCATCTTCTTTCTTTATCTTGTAATCGTGCACAAATTTCTTAACTTTATCCTGTGCAAGCTCAGGCATGTTTTTCTTGATTTCATTTAGCCATTTATCTGTTATATCCACAACCGTCAGGTCGCTGTCTATAATATATCCATAATCTTCCTCTGTTTCTTTTTTTCTTAATGAAAAAGTAACTCCGCTTTCAGAATCCCATGAGCGTGTTTCATGATGTATAGTTTTATGGCGTTTTACTTCCCCTTTCTGCCGGCTGACTTCATACATTAAGGCTCTTTCAATTTCCCTGAAGCCTGTAATATTTTTTATCTCAACTCTTGTATATCTGCCTTCTTTTATTGAAATATTTGCATCAGCTTTTATTATTCCGTTATTCACATCAAAAATTTCAAGATAATCCAAGACTGTAATTAACTGTTTCATGAAATCTCTCGCCTCTTCAGGGCTTTCCAAGTCCGGCTCTGTCACAATTTCAGCAAGTGGATTCCCGCTTCTGTTGTAATCCACCAAAACATAAGCAGAATCTTTCATTCCGGCAGGATGCACTAAAGATGCAGGGTCTTCTTCCATGTGCACTCTGGTTATTCCAACTTCTTTTCCTTCCTTTAATTTTAGTTTTCCTTTTTTCCCGAGAGGAATTTCATATTGTGATATCTGGTAATTTTTTGCCATATCAGGATAAAAATATGATTTTCTTGAGAAAATTAATTCAGGAGAAATTTCGCATCCAAGCGCTAAGCATAATTTTAATACAAACTCAACAGCTTTTTTGTTCAAAACAGGCTTTGAGCCCGGCATTCCAAGGCATGTTACACAAGTTCTTGTGTTAGGCTCCTCGCTTCCTTTCGTTGGGCAGCCGCAGAATAATTTCGTTTTTGTGTTGAGCTCTATGTGAATTTCTAAACCAACTATTACATCGCTTGTAAAGTTTTTCATTTTCCCTCAAACACACTTCCCAATTGCAACAATTTTCCTTCCTGCAAATGGTCTCCTGTTAATAACATTCCAACAGGTAAATTATTTTCAAATCCAACTGGAACGTTAAGGTGCGGCAGTCCGGCTACATTGGGTGAAACGGTCATCACGTCGGCAAGATAATGCTGCAATGGCGTTAATTTTTCAATTTCAGAAAACTTTGGAGGCAGCATTGGCGCAGTTGGGCTGATAAGCGCATCAAATTTCTTGAAAGCTTTTTTGTATTCATTAATCATTATTGTTCTTACTTTGGCAGCCTTGAGATAAAAAGCATCTCTGTAGCCAGCCATTCTTGCAAATGTGCCTAGTATAATTCTTCTTTTCGCCTCTTCGGTGAAATTTTCGCTCCTGACTTTTGTAAAATATTCATTAAAATTTCCTTCCAGCTTATCGCTTTTTCCGTATCTCATTCCGCAGTATTTGGCGAGATTTGTGCTTGCTTCAGATGTAGCAATCATGTAATAAGTTGCAATCCCATATTTTATTGGAAGCTCCAGCGAAATCTCTTCTGTTTTTACTCCATTGTCCTCCAGTTTTTCTATTCCTTTCCGAACTGCCTTATCAACTTCATTTTGTATTCCCTTCCCAAACGCTTCCTTTATAATCCCGACTTTCATTCCTTTTACAGGCTCTTTCAAAAAAGATTTGTAATCCGCATGATTTGAATCTAACGAAGTGCTGTCACTTTTATCGTAGCCGGCAATTGTTCCCATTAGCAGAGCAGCATCATGTATGTTTTTCCCAATTGGCCCGATTTTATCAAGAGAATTTCCAAAATCCATCAATCCGTACCTTGACACTAACCCGTAGGTTGGGCATAACCCAAAAACTCCGCAGAATGATGACGGTTCAACAATTGAACCCCCAGTAGATTCACCGAGCGCTATGTGGTTGCTTAATTTCTGGCTTAATCCTGCAGCCCCTCCTGACGAGCCTCCGCAGCTTCTTTCCTTGTCAAAAGGATTTTTTGGTATATTCAATTTTGTATTGACGCTAAAAGCCCCAAAACCAAATTCATCCTGCGCAGTTTTTCCAATTACAATTCCGCCTTCTTCAATCACTTTTTCAATTACAGTCGCATTAAACAATGGCTTGTAGCCTTTCAATATTCTGGAGCCTGCAGTCGATTCAACGCCTTTGACGCAAATTGAATCCTTTACAGAAATCGCAACGCCAAGCAATTTTTTATTTTTAATATTTTTATCATTGTTTTTGACGGATTTTTTTATTTCATTTGCCTGTCTTAAGGCAAGTTCTTCAGAAATAAAATTGAAATAATTATATTCCTTGTTTATTTTTTTGCATTCTTCAATGACTTTGTGGGTGTGCTCTACAATATCCACTTGATTATTTTTTACCTGCTGGATAAAATCGTTAATTTTCATGAATTATCACTTGTCTGTTATGTAAACTTTGTTCATCTTGTCTCCAACCTGGATTTTCTTTACAGCTTCCATTCCCGAAACAACTTTTCCGAACACAGCATAACTCCCATCTAGAAATGGTGTTGGAGTCAAAGTTATATAGAATTGTGAGCTTGCGCTGTTTGGGTCTTGTGAGCGCGCCATTGCAAGCGCGCCTTCTACATGCTTCAAATCCGAATTTATTTCAAGCGGTATATTTTTCCCAGAGCCGCCGGTGCCATCTCCTTTTGGGTCGCCGCCCTGTATGACAAAATCCTTCTCAACCCTGTGGAACTTCAATCCATTATAAAATCCCGAATTTGCCAAGTCAATAAAATTCTTTGTGGTTGTAGGAGCTTTTTCTGTATACAGCTCTGCCTTGATTGTTCCTTTATCGGTTTCAATTGTAACATATTTTGCCATTTTATTTTCACCCATATTTGCTGAACAAGAGGATATAAATAAAATCAATATTAACAAAAAAATAATGTTCGCAAAAAACTTAAACTGCCCTTGGTCCTTTGAAGTATCCATCTTTTTTG
This sequence comes from uncultured Methanosarcinales archaeon, assembly GCA_964359525.1. GTDB lineage: Archaea > Nanobdellota > Nanobdellia > Woesearchaeales > GW2011-AR4. The sequence goes on from CAYHTH010000081.1 coordinate 3,325, forward strand.
TGCTCCGTCTGCGAGAGTGCTTCATCTTGCGTAAGACATTCTTTTTCTGCATCATCCCTCATCACATTCTTTAATTCAACAGGCTGAAAACTGGGTTTGACATTGCTTGTATCAACTTCATCTAATTGCAAAAAGAATTCTAAGGCTTCCTTTAATTGGGGAAGGAATTTTTTAATTTCCTCTTCTGTCAGCTTTAATCTTGCAACTTCCGCAACATGCTCGAGAAGCTTTCTGTCAACTGTTATTTTGTTCTGAGTTCCCATAGGATAAGGTTATTTCCAGCACTTTATATTATTTTTGATTGGATTGCACTATTTATTAAATCAGCGACGGGTGGCTGGAGGGCTATCGCAATCTGAATAGGGTGCAATTATCCATTCCCTCCGTAATGAAAAAAACAAAAGAACAAATTAACCTAAATTTACCTAATTATTTCCCTTCTTCTTATCTTTGAAACTAATCTTTCTAGAGTATCAATTTTTCTCATCAATTCAAGCTTCTCTTTGTCCATATCAACAACCTGCCTTGCAAATCTTGTCAATTCAAAGTCTTCTTTCTTGATGTTCTTGCTTATTTCTGTGAACTTGGTTATCTCTTCGCTTGTTAAGTTTAATCTTGACAAAATTTCAGAAACTTTTCCTCTTAGCTCATTATACTCATTAGTGTCCTTTCTTAATGCTTCCCTGTTGACTTCCAGATCCTTTTGCAGCTCTTCCTCGAATTTATCCAATATTTTTCTTTGAAGCTGCCCTTTTAATAATTTGAACTCGTACAGCTCCTTGCCGAAATCTTCTCTTAAGTTTTTTATTATAGTTAAATTATCTTTGAATGTATTTAAGAAATCCTGCTGGATGCTTTTAGTTTCGCTCACCTCATTTTTTAATGCAGTTAATTCAGCCTTTAACTCAGAAATAATTTTATTGTTTTCCTCCACATTCTTGTTTATTAAAACCAAATCTTCCTTTGTCTTCATCAAATCCCTGAATTTTTGAATCATAAAAAGCGTTGGTTTAAGTTTGTATATAAGTTTTTTGTTTTTACTGAATAGAAAGAATTCTAAAAGCGGCCTATTTCTTATTTAATAAGTATACTCTCAATTTCAAAACAGCCATTCTCCTGAACTTCTTAATCTCTTCAACATTTTTCATTTCCCCGT
>CAYHTH010000082.1:0-2867 GCA_964359525.1 uncultured Methanosarcinales archaeon
TCATACAATCTTTTGGAACTCCTCCCTGTTGGCTACCATAAAAGACAACTAAGTATTTTATATCTTGTTCTTTAATAATAGCAAGTAAGGGGATGGTATCAACCCCAACTATACCAACACTCATCGAATCATAATCACGACCTAGTTTATAATTTAAAACTTTGTTAATTGCGTTAGTTAAAGTATCCCCTCCTATTGGTTTCGGAGTTTCTAATATCATTTGATTATTCTCTTCTTACAAATAATGCCACAATCAATATGATTCCCACGATTACTGCAATTATTTCTGCTATAATTATTCCTATAACGAATGCATTGCCCTTGAAAAAGCTTTCCTCACTCACAGTTGTGTCAGGAGGCAATGGCGGCAAAACAACATTTCCGGTTGTCTGAGTTGTAGTAGGTGTTGCTGTAGTTTGAGTTGTCTGCGTAGTCTGGGCGCTTTCAGTTGTCGCTGTCGGACAATCGCTTACGGTAAGCTGAACAGTGCCGACAGTCTTCTTTCTGTCGTCGTTATATAAAATTGATAAATCTATTGGATAAGTTCCTGCCTCAACACTATTTGGAACTGAGAATGTGTAAGTTTTTGAAAACTTGCTTTCCTCCGAGTTTGCTTCTGCAATCAAGTCAGTTATCTGGTCCTTGATATCAATACCAAGGTCAGAATTTGACATTCCAAGGTTTACAGTTTCTTCGTCCTCTGTTCCTATATTCAATATGCCGACGTTTAATTTAAGGTTTTTTCTGCTACATGAGACTTCAGAAGGCACTACCTCTAATTTAGTTACCTTAATATCGTGAGTTTGCTTATTTACATCAAGCCTTATGGTCATTTGAGTGTCTTGCGATGTTCCGTTCCTGTCTGAGCCGTCTGCTTCGATTAGAATGTCATAAGTGCTTTCATCTACTTCAAGAGGAACTTTGAATTTTAAAGTAATCTTCTTTGTACTCCCGCTGCTCAGGCTGAAAGAGCTTGATTCTCCTTCAAGATCATCTCCATCGTCAATGCTTTCTACAGTTGTCTTAACTGTTATATCTTCTATCCTTAAATTGTCAGAACTGGTGTAATTATTCTTCATAGTTATCCTAAATTCAAGATTATCACCGGGCTTTGCTTCGTCCCTTATTGTATCGCCTTCGTGCAGATTGCTTGAAGTCCTGCTTCCGACCTTTACATCCACACGGTCAAAGTTTAATCTATTTGTAGCTGCATATGCATAGCTCATTAAGAACAACATTGCTAAAACACTTACTAATAGGATTTTTATCTTGATTTTAACCACTTTAGATAAATGAAAATATCACTAGTATTTAAATCTTTTGCTATTTTATAATAGTAACAAAATTGGTATATTTAAAAACTAATTTGGATGCATAAGGTGTAAATCTAAGGTATATATACTATTAATTTCATCAAAGTTTTAGAAAAGTATAAATATACTCCGGAGTTGGAATAACTATGGTTGGCAACATACCGAATTACACTAAATACGACATTTTAAGATGCTTTTTAAGGCTAAGCGGGAATATCGGAAGGCAGGAATTATCCAAGGAATTAGGGCTTGGTGAAGGAACCATAAGGACAATCCTTGATATACTGAAATCAAAGAATTTGCTGGATTCAACGAAAAAAGGCCATTTTCTCAGCAAGGAAGGAATCGGAGAATTAAACAGGATATTTGATAATATTGAAATGCCAAAAATCATTGAAACTAGGATTATTTATCCGGAATACAAAAAAATTGCAGTTTTATTGAAAAAATCCAATGAATTAAGGGAGGTTCACAGATTAAGGGATATTGCAGTTAAAAATCGCGCAGAAGGCGCCCTAGTTCTCAAATTTGAAAACAAGCTTTATGCGCCTGAATCGGATTTTAAAGGTGATTTTAGTGAGCTGGACAGGTATTTTGAATTTAAAAACGGCAATGTTTTAATCATTGCATTTTCAGGAGAGCTAAAGAATGCAGAAACCGGCGCACTGGCTGTTGCTGTCGAGCTAAATGATGTTTTAAAAAAGTTTATATATAAATTTTAATCGATTGAAATAAAAGAGGCAAAATGTTAGTTGTAAGCTGTTCGCACGGGAATCATTTGGGTTCTTCTATTGCCAAAAAACTAAATACAAATCATTCTCAATTAACCGTTAATAAGTTTCCTGATGATGAAATATTAATAAAATTTAATTCTGACTTGAAAAACAAAAAAGTTATCCTCGTTCAGTCTTTTTATAATAACATAAGTGATTGTCTTGTTGAAGCTGTTCTTGCTTCGGCTACGGCAAAAGAATTAGGCGCTAAAAAAATTATTCTGGTTGCACCTTATTTCCCCTATCTAAGGCAGGACAAAAGATTTCATGCAGGAGAAAGTGTCAGCCAGAAAATAATTGGCGGCCTGATTGACAACTATTTTGATGAAGTGTATGTAGTGGACCCCCACCTTCACAGGAAAAACAGCCTTGGAAAAGTTTTCAGGATAAAATCAAAAAAGATTACTGCAAATTATCTAATAGCTGAGTATATAAGAAAAAACATCAAGAGCCCGGTGATAATCGGCCCTGACGAGGAAAGCTACAAATGGGCAAGGCATGTTGCAGAGATGATAAATGCAGAGTCTAGGATTTTAAAGAAAAAAAGGTTTTCATCCTATCATGTTAAAGTCAAATTAAATAAAAAAGTTGATTTAAAAAATAAGAATGTAGTTATTGTCGATGATATGGTAAGCACAGGGCATACTATAATAGAAGCCTCAAAATTATTAAGAAAATTGGACGCAAAGAATATTTACTGCATCTGCGTTCATGGGATATTTGTGGAAGATGCGCTGAAAAAGATTGAGAAAAATAAAATAAAAGTCATTTCTACGAACAC
>CAYHTH010000082.1:2967-4416 GCA_964359525.1 uncultured Methanosarcinales archaeon
GCCTGCTCTCCGCACTGCACACATCTTCCATTGGCGGTTTTCTGCTCGAAAGGAATGCATCTGCATGTTGCTCCGTCAGCTTTGTCTTTAATCATTTCTTCGCATTTTGTGCTGCCGCAGAACTGCGCTTTTGCCATTTTCCTGTTTTTGACTGCCTCAGAAAGTGAATTGATTCCATTGACTTCAACAATATTATTTTTCAGGAAATCTTTTGCTTTTATGAAGAGGTTATCCTGTATGTGGGCAAGTATTTCTTCAACTTTATGCTCTACATCTTTTGTTTTGGTAATTATTTTTTCATTAGTGTCTCTTCTGACTAAAACAACCTGGTCAGCTTCAACATCCTTTGGGCCTATTTCAATCCTTAATGGAACACCTTTTAATTCCCATTCATTAAATTTCCATCCCGGAGTATAACTGTCTCTGTCGTCAAACTCAACAGAATGCCCTTTTGCCCTCAGTCTTTTAACAACGTCTTTTGATTTATTCAAAATAGTTTCTGCATTTCCTTTGAAAATAATCGGGACAACAACAACCTGAACAGGCGCTAATTTTGGAGGCCAAACTAACCCCTTGTCATCGCCGTGCACCATTATGATTGCACCTATGGTTCTCGTGCTTAATCCCCACGAAGTTGTGTAAACAAATTTTTCCTGCTCATCCTTATCCAGGAATTTTATGCCAAACGGCTTTGAGAAATTCTGCCCGAGCATGTGGGATGTTCCCATCTGCAAAGCTTTTCCGTCAGGCATGAGCGCTTCAACTGTTGTTGTGTAATCAGCTCCTGCAAATTTTTCCTTTTCAGTTTTCTTTCCCGCAAGGACCGGAATGGCCATGTAATTTTCAATCAAATCAACATATTCAAACAGCTGCTGCATTACCTCCTTTTCCGCATCTTCCTTTGAAGCATGCGCCGTGTGGCCTTCCTGCCAGAGAAATTCCCTCGTTCTTAGAAACGGCTTTGCATGGCTGAATTCCCATCTTACAACAGAATTCCACTGGTTTAATAATAACGGCAAATCTCTCCATGACCTTATCCATTTTGCATAGCTTTCCATCATTACTGTTTCAGATGTCGGCCTTATCGCCAGTTTTTCATTTAATTCTGAATCGCCGCCCTTTGTAACCCAGGCAACTTCCGGAGTAAAACCCTGAAAGTGTTTTGCTTCTTTCTTAAGCAGGCTTTCAGGAATGAACATAGGAAAATAGCAGTTTTTGTGGCCTGATTTTTTAATTTTGTCGTCAAACGTTTTTTGTATTTTTTCCCATACTGCATAAGAATTTGGCTTGAGGATTATGCACCCTGAAACAGAGCTGTAATCTATTAAATCTGCTTTTATTACAATTTGATTATACCATTCATTAAAATCCTCTGATTTCTTTACAGTTAATCCAATTTCTTCTTTTTGCTCCATAATAAGAAATTACTTTTAATTTGTTTATAAAGAT